>NZ_BAAHBM010000041.1:0-30198 GCF_054776675.1 Angustibacter aerolatus | reverse complement strand
TCGACCAGCTGCGAGGTCGACCAGACACGGCCCGGTTCGGCGGCCAGGCAGGCCAGCACCGCCTGCCGCAGCGGGGGACCGGCCGTCACCTGCTCGCCGTCCGGCCCGACCACCTCGACCGCCCCGAGCAGCAGCACGCGCACCGGCGTCCGTGCGGACGGCTCGGGCGTCGTCGTCGGCACCTCGACCTCCAGCTGCTCGTCGCGCACCCCGTGGCGTGCACCTCGATCCAACCCCATGCCGACGACGTCAGCCGACGTGCAGCGGACGTCGGATGGCGGGTTGACGAACGTCTGCCGCCGAACGATACTCGTCTGGTACCGAACGACATCACGAGGAGCAGTCATGGCAGCAGGACGCATCGCGCTGGTCACCGGAGCCAACCAGGGGGTCGGCAGGCAGGTGGCGAAGGAGCTGGTGGCGAACGGCGTCACCGTCTTCGTGGGGTCGCGCGACCTGGCACGGGGCGAGGCCGCCGCGGCCGAGATCGGCGACGGCGCGATCGCCGTCCAGCTCGACGTGACCGACGCGGCGTCGATCGCCGCGGCCGCCGCGACGGTCGAGGAGCGCTTCGGGCGTCTCGACCTGCTGGTGAACAACGCCGGCATCTCGAACGTCGGCGGCGAGGACCGCACGCCCGAGGAGAACGCCGCGCGCTCGGTCGCCAGCCGCGCCTCGCTCGACGAGGTGCGCGCGGTGTGGGAGGTCAACGTCTTCGGCGTGCTCGCGGTCTACCAGGCGATGCTGCCGCTGCTGCGCCGCGGCGTCGACGCGCGCATCGTCAACGTGTCGAGCGGGGTGGGGTCGCTGGCGAGCAACGCCGACCCGGGCTTCCCGTACCGCGGGATCTACGGGCCCGTGTACCCGGCGTCCAAGGCGGCCGAGAACGCGATGGTGCTGGCGATGATGATCGAGCTCGAGGACACCGACATCAAGGTCAACCTGGTGTCGCCCGGCTTCACCAGCACAGCGCTGAACAACTACGCCGGCACCGAGTCGGTCGAGGACGGCTCGCGCGAGGTCGTGCGGGTGGCGCTGCTCGGGCCGGACGGCCCGACCGGCACGTTCACCCGCTGGGAGGCGTCGCCCATCCCGTGGTAGCCATGTGCGGTGGCTGACGACGGCGAGGACCGGCGCGACGGCGTGGGCGCGTGGGCGAAGAAGTATCACCTCGCCGCCCGCGCCCTCATGGAGTCGGTGCTGCGCGAGCACGGGCTCGGGCCGACGCAGTGGTACGTGCTGCACCAGCTGGTGCACGTCGGCCCGACCATCCAGCGCGACCTCGGCCCGCTGCTGAACATCGAGCGGGCGACGCTCAGCGGCGTGGTGACGACGTTGGTGCGCAAGGGGTTCGTCGAGCAGCGGCCGGACGTCGTCGACCAGCGGCAGCGGCTGCTGAGCCTCACCGACCGCGGCCGCGAGCTGTGGGACGCGCTGCCCGACCCCGTCGCCCTCGCGCAGCGCATCTCGTTCGCCGACGCCGACCCCGAGCAGCTGGCCGTCGCCCGCGAGGTGCTGCGGCAGGCGACGCAGCGGCTCGTCGACCACATGGGCCGGTCGGGGTGACCGGCCCGACGCCGGCGCTGCCGACGCCGACGCTGCGGACCCCGCGGCTGCGGCTGCGCCCGTTCGCGGACGACGACGCCGAGGCGCTGTCCGCCCTGATGAGCGACGCGCGCGTGCTGCGCCACTGGGACGCCCCGCCCTGGACCGACCCCGGGCGCGCGACGCAGTTCCTCGCGCGGTGCCGGCAGCTCGCCGACGAGGGCAGCGGCGCGCGGTGGGTCGTCGCGCAGGCGGACGGCGGGGCGTTCGTCGGCTGGTGCAGCCTGAGCCGGTGGGACCCGACGAACCGCAGCGCCGCCGTGGGGTACGTGCTCGCCGAGCGGGTCTGGGGCCGCGGGTACGCCACCGAGGCGGCCCGGGCGGTGCTGCGCTGGGCGTTCGACACCCTCGACCTGCACCGCGTGCAGGCCGAGGTCGACACCCGCAACGCCGCGTCGGCGCGGGTGCTGCAGAAGCTCGGCTTCGTGCTGGAGGGCACGTTGCGCGAGGACTGCGTCGTCGCCGGCGAGGTGTCCGACACGTGGGTGCACGGGCTGCTGCGGCGCGAGTGGCGGCCGGACGACGTCACGACGTGACGGGTCGCGCCAGGTGCCGCTCGGCCGCGCGCGCCGCCGGGTGCAGCACCGCGGCGGCGGCGACGACGAGTGCGGCGATGAGCAGCCAGCCCACCGCGCCCCGCTCGACGGCGAGGTAGGTGTACGCCGCCGGGGCCCACACCGACCCGAGCGTGTACCCGAGCTGCGAGACGCCCTGGTACTCGCCGCGTCTGGCCGGGTCGGACAGCTCGGCCTGCAGACCCCACTCGCCGGCCGACTGGTACAGCTCGGCGCCGGTCACCGTGACGTGGCCGACCCAGACGAGCACGATCGTCACCCAGCCCACGGTGTCGTGCGTGATCAGCACGATGGCGCACGACAGCACGAAGAACGCCGCCCCCCGCCGCTCGGCGCGCAGCGAGTCGGTGACCGAGACCACCCCGCGCGCCGCGGCGACCTGCAGCAGCACCGCCATCACCGTGTTCGTGCCGAACAGCCAGGCCAGCAGCACCCGCGGCGCGTCCGTCTCCTCGACCAGCCACAGCGGGATCACCACGTTCAGCAGCACCTGGTGGGTGCCGAGCACGCCGCCCGCGACCGACGTCAGCACGTAGCCGCGGTTGCGCAGGGCGCTGCCGCGCTCGGGGTGCTCGAGGGCGGCCTCGATCGCCTCCCCGGCGTCCGCGGGGTCGGCCGGGTCGGCGTGGTGCGGCGCGGTCGCCGGCAGCCGCGCCACGAGCGCCGCGTTCAGCAGCAGCAGCACCGCGGTGGCCACCGGCACGGCGCGGATCACCTCGAGGCTGTCGGTCGCCAGCGCGAGCCCGGCGAGCAGCGCACCCAGCGTGTAGCCGACGTTGCGTGCCGCCCGGAAGTACGCGTTCGAGCTGACCCGCTGCGCGCGCGGGAAGACGTCGAACCGGTAGGCGTTGCGCGCCGAGCGGCTGGCCGTCGAGACGATCTGGACGGCGACCAGCGCGGCCACGTAGCCCGCCATGCCGCCGACGGCGAGCCACGCCAGGTAGAGCAGCGCCTCGAGCAGCGAGCTGATCGCCCACACCCGCCTGGCGCCGAACCGGTCGCTGAGCCGGCCCAGGGGCACCGCCAGCACGAACGTGGCGGCACCCGCGATCGACAGCCCGAGGCCGACCCGGGCCGCCGACAGCCCCACGACCTGGGTGAAGAAGACGGCGCTGCCGGTGAGGAAGACGCCGTCGCCGAACGCCGACAGCACCGACTGCACCGAGAGCCGGCGCACCAGCGAGGTGGGGCCCGCGAGACGGAGCAGCCGCTCGGGCAGGTGGATCGGCACCGCGCCATGCTGCCCGATCAGGCCCGTCCCGGGTGGCGGGCCTCGCCGGCCCTTGGTGTCCTGAGGGCGTGGAGCCGTTGCCCGAGGCGCGTGTCGCCGCCGTCTACCTCGACGGCATCGGTCGCGAGCCGGACGCCCTGCGGGTGCTGCAGTCCGTCGCCGACCGTGCCGCCGCGCTGGTCCCTGCCCTCGTCGGGGTCAGCGTCACCGTGGTCGTCGACGGCACGCCGTACACCCTGACCGCGACCGCCGAGAGCCTGCAGGCCGCCGGTCACCTCGACCGGTCCACGACGCCCGACCGCGGCGAGGCCATCGAGGTCTCGGACCTGCTCGACGAGGGCGCGTGGCACCTGTTCGCGGCCACCTCCGCCGCACCCGGCGTCCGGTCGTCGCTGTCGCTGCCCCTGGTGCTCGAGGACGGCCCGGCGGGCGCGATCGACCTGTACGGCAGCGACCCGGCGGCCTTCGACGACCGCCTCGCGTCCCTCGCCACCGCGTTCGGCGTGCCCTTCGACCTGCTGGTGGCCAACGCCGACCTGCCGTTCGAGACGCGCCGGCAGGCCGAGCAGCTGCCCGGCCGGCTCAGCGAGGAGGACGCGTCCGCTCGGGCGGTGGAGGCGCTCGCGGCCCAGCGCGGCTGGTCGACCGAGGAGGCCGCGCGACGACTGGCCGACGCCGCCGAGCGGGCCGGCGTCGAGCAGTCGCGCCTCGTGCAGGCGCTGCTGCGGCTCGACCGGCCCTGACCAGTCGGGTCAGCCGACCCCGAGCTGGTCGCGGCGACGGGTCAGGTGCGCGACCTCGGCGCCGTTGCCGGCCAGGCCGATCGCCCGGTCGTACGCCGCGCGCGCCGGTCCGCGCTCGCCCAACCGGCGCAGCAGCTCGGCCCGGGTGACGTGGAACGCGTGGTACCCGTCGAGCGCGTCGGCCAGGCGGTCGACGGCGGCGAGCGCGACCTGCGGCCCGTCGAGCTCGGCCACGGCCACCGCCCGGTTGAGGGCGACGACCGGTGACGGGTCGAGCCGCACGAGCTGGTCGTACAGCGCCACCACCTGCGACCAGTCGGTGTCGCGCGCCTCCCTGGCCGACGTGTGCACCGCGTTGACCGCCGCGAGCAGCTGGTACCGGCCGGGCCGCACGCCGCTGTCGAGCCGCTCGCGCACCAGCCGGTGCCCCTCGGCGATCAGCGCGGCGTCCCACGACGAGCGGTCCTGCTCGGCGAGCACCACCAGGTCGCCGGACGCCGAGAGCCGGGCCGGGCGGCGCGCCTCGGTCAGCAGCATGAGCGCGAGCAGGCCCGCCACCTCGCCGTCGTCCGGCACCAGCGAGCGCAGCAGCCGGGCGAGCCGGATCGCCTCGCCGGTGAGGTCGGCGCGCACCGGGTCGTCGTCGGGGCCGCTCGCCAGGTAGCCCTCGTTGAACACCAGGAACAGCACGGCGAGCACGCCGGGCACCCGGGCGGGCAGGTCGGCGGCGGACGGCGCCCGGTAGGGGATGCCCGCGGTGCGGATCTTGGTCTTGGCCCGGGTGATGCGCTGCCCCATCGTCGCCTCCTGCACCAGGAAGGCCCGGGCGATCTCGGCGACCGTGAGCCCGCCGACCAGCCGCAGCGTCAGGGCCACCCGCGCCTCGGTGCTCAGGGCCGGGTGGCAGCAGGTGAAGACCAGCCGCAGCCGGTCGTCGTCCACGGCGCCGACGGGCTCGGGCGGCTCGTCGACCGGCATCAGCGCCCCTCGTTCCTTGGTCTCCCGCTTGCCCTCGCGGCGCAGCCGGTCGAGGGCCTTGCGGCTCGCGGTCGTGGTCAGCCAGGCGCCCGGGGTGCGCGGCACGCCGTCGAGCGGCCACCGCTCCACGGCCGTCGCGAAGGCCTCCGCGGCGGCGTCCTCGGCGACGTCGAGGTCGCCGAAGCGCCGGGCCAGGGTCGCCACGACCCGCGCCCACTCCTCGTGGTGCGCGCGGGTCAGGGCCGCCTCGGCGTCGCGGGCCGGCTCGGCTACAGGAACGGCCGCACCTCGACCTTGCGGTTGCAGGCGCGCGACCCCTCGGTGGCCAGGGCGAGCGCGACGTCGAGGTCGGGCGCCTCGAGGATCCAGAAGCCGATCACGTGCTCCTTGGTCTCGACGAACGGGCCGTCGGTCACCAGCCCCCGGCCCTCGCGGTCGTCCACCACGGTCGCCGTGTCGGGGCCGCCGAGGCCGCCGGCGAACACCCAGTGCCCCGCCTGCCGCAGCCGCTCGTTGTAGACGTCGATGGCCGCCATCTCGGCGTCGTCCGCCAGGTCGGTCCGGTCGGTGATCACAGACACCAGGTACTGCACGGTCGTCTCCCTGCGGTTCCGGCGGGCCCTCGCTGGGCGCCGCTCACCAGGACGACGAAGACCCCGCCCCGGATCCGACACCTCGTCGAGGCATGATGCACCGTCACCTCGACGCAGCGGACGACGGAGGCACGATGAGCACGGGCACGACCGTCGAGCACCTCGACGTCCTGATCGTCGGGGCCGGGCTCTCCGGCATCGGCGCGGCGTACTACCTGCAGCGCGACCACCCGCAGCGGTCCGTCGCGCTGCTCGAGGCCCGCGAGGCGTCCGGGGGTACCTGGGACCTGTTCCGCTACCCCGGCGTGCGCTCCGACTCCGACCTGCACACCTTCGGCTACGAGTTCGAGCCCTGGCGCGCCCCGCAGGCGGTCGCCGGCGCCGACCAGATCCTCGCCTACCTGCGCGACACCGCGGCCCGGCACGGCATCGACCGCCGCACCCGCTACCACCACCGGGTGGTGTCGGCGTCGTGGTCGTCGGACGACGCGCGCTGGACCGTCGACGTCGAGCGCACCGACACCGGCGAGCACGTCGAGCTGACCTGCTCGTGGCTGTTCTGCGCCGGCGGGTACTACCGCTACGACCGCGGCCACACCCCGCAGCTGCCCGGGCTCGACCGCTTCGCCGGCCCCGTCGTGCACCCCCAGCACTGGCCCGCCGACCTCGACGTGCGCGACCGGCGGGTGCTGGTGGTCGGCAGCGGGGCCACCGCCGTCACCCTCGTGCCGGCGCTCGCCGAGACGGCCGCCCACGTGACCATGCTGCAGCGCACCCCGTCGTACGTGCTGCCGATCCCGTCGCACGACCGGCTGGGCGTGGCCCTTCGCCGCGTGCTGGGTGACGAGCGCGCCCACCCGCTGATCCGACGCATCAACATCGGCAGGGGTCGGCAGACGTGGCGGCTCGCGCAGCGGTACCCCGCGCAGGCCAGGCGCTTCATCCGCTGGGTCAACGTCCGTCAGCTGCCCCCCGGCTACCCGGTCGACGAGCACTTCAACCCGCCGTACGGGCCGTGGGACCAGCGGCTGTGCGCCGTCCCCGACGGCGACCTGTTCCGGGTCATCCGCGAGGGCCGGGCGGACGTCGTCACCGACCGCATCGAGACCTTCACCGAGACCGGCGTGCGGGTGGCGTCCGGTGCCGAGCTGGCCGCCGACGTCGTCGTCACCGCCACCGGGCTCGACGTGCAGGCGATGGGCGGCGTCCGGCTGACCGTCGACGGCACCGACGTCCGGCTGCGCGACACGGTGTCGTACAAGGGGATGATGCTGAGCGGCGTGCCGAACCTGGCGTACGCCATCGGTTACACGAACAGCTCGTGGACGCTGAAGGTCGGGCTGCTCTGCGAGCACTTCTGTCGGTTGCTGTCGGTCATGGACGCGCAGGGGTACGACACCGCGCGCCCGGAGCCGTCCGACCCCGACATGCCGACCCGGCCGCTGCTCGACTTCGGGGCGGGCTACGTGCAGCGCGCCGTCGACCGGCTGCCGCAGCAGGGCGACCGCGCGCCGTGGACGACGTCGATGGACTACTGGGTCGACGTCGAGCAGCTGGGTGCCGACCGCGTGCTCGACCCCGAGCTGCACCTGTCGCGCGCCGGTGACCCCGCGGGCGGCGAGGCCGCCCGCGACCGGTTCGTCGACCTGCCGGCCGGTCCACGCATCTGCTACCGCGTCGACGGGCCGGACGACGGCATGCCGCTGCTGCTCGTCGCCGGCCTCGGGCTCGACCTCACCTCGTGGCCGCAACCGATGGTCGACGGCTTCGTGGGGCGCGGGTTCCGCGTCATCCGCTTCGACAACCGCGACATCGGCCGCTCGAGCCGCGCCGACGTGCCCCGGCCGGGTCGCCTGCGCCAGCTGCTCGCCCGACCCCGGCCGGACGCCTACGACCTGGGCGACATGGCGGCCGACGCGTACGGCCTGCTCGACCACCTGGGCGTCGACCGCGCGCACCTCGTCGGCATGTCGATGGGCGGGATGATCGCGCAGACGCTCGCCGCACGGCATCCTGATCACGTGGCAACTCTCACCTCCGTCTTCTCGACCACCGGGCACCGCGGCGTCGGCCAGCCGGCGCGCTCGACGCTGCGGTACCTGGCCCGACGGCCGGCCCGCACCGTCGAGGAGTCGCTCGACCGGCACCGCACCCTGCTGCAGCACATCGGGTCGCCGACGCTGCTGCCGGACGACGACGTCGAGGCCGCGTGGGCCAGGGGCGTGTGGGAGCGCGGTGGCGGACGGCGGGCCCGGGCCGGTGTGCCGCGGCAGATCGGTGCCATCCAGGCCTCCGGCGACCGCACGCCGGAGCTGCAGCGCATCACCGCGCCGACGCTGGTGGTGCACGGCGCTGCCGACCGCATGGTGCACCCGACCGGCGGGCGGGCCACCGCGGCGGCGATCCCCGGTGCGCGCTTCGTCGAGCTCGCCGAGATGGGGCACCACCTGGCGCCCGGGGTGGTCGACGAGCTGGTCGAGCTGACGACGGAGCTGGTGCGCGAGAACGGGTTCGCCCCCGTGCAGGAGGTGGCGGCCCGATGAGCGCCGTGCGCGGCAAGGTCGCCGTGGTGACCGGGGCCGGCTCGGGCATCGGCCGGCAGCTGTCGTTCGAGCTCGCGCGGCGCGGCGCCCGGCTGGCCGTGTCGGACGTCGACGAGGGCGGGCTGGCCGGCACCGCCGAGCGGGCGCGCGCCCTGGGCGCCGAGGTGCACGCGGCCCGGCTCGACGTCGCCGACCGCGAGGCCGTCGTCGCCCACGCCGGCGCGGTGGCGGACCACTTCGGCGTCGTGCACCAGCTGTACAACAACGCCGGGGTGGCCGGCGGCAGCGGCGTGCTCGACAGCGAGTGGGTCGACTACGACCGCATCCTCGGCGTGAACCTCATGGGCGTGGTGCACGGCACGAAGGCGTTCCTACCGCACCTGATCGCGTCCGGCGACGGGCACGTGGTGAACGTGTCGAGCCTCAACGGCGTGCTGGCCCAGGCGTCGATCAGCGCCTACAGCGCGAGCAAGTTCGCGGTGCGCGGGTTCACCGAGTCGCTGCGCAGCGAGATGCTGATGACCCGCCACCCGGTGCAGGTGACCGTCGTGCACCCCGGCGGCGTCCGCACCAACATCGCGAACGCCGCCATGGCGCAGGCGCGCGCCGAGGGCCGCCTCACGCCGGACGACGAGCGGCGCACGCGCATGTACAACGACAAGCTGCTTCGGATGCCGCCCGAGCAGGCGGCGAAGATCGTGGTCGACGGCGTGGAGGCCGGTCGGTCGAGGGTGCTCGTGGGCAACGACGCGCGGATCGCCGACCTGCTGGTGCGCCTGCTGCCGTCCGCCGCCCCGCGCATCGCCGCCGCCCTGGAGCGGCGCGTCAGCCGCTGAGCCTCAGTCGGCGACCCACTCCAGCAGGTCGCCGGGCTGGCAGCCGAGCACGCGGCACATGGCCTCGAGGGTGCTGAAGCGCACCGCCTTCGCGCGGCCGTTCTTCAGCACCGCCACGTTGGCCGGCGTCAGACCGACGAGCTCGGCGAACTCGCCGACGCTCATCTTGCGCCGGGCCAGCTCGACGTCGATGCGCACGACGATCGCCATCAGATGACCGTCTCGAGGTCGGTGCGCAGCTCGGTCGCCTGCAGCAGCAGCGCCCGCATCACCAGCAGCAGCAGGCCGAGCACGGTGACGCCGGTCGTGACGAGGAACAGCAGCAGCGGCAGGCCGGGGTCGTCGGCGTGCAGCCCGACGTACAGCAGCACGCCCACGAGCGTCGCCCAGGCCGCGCCCACCGCCCAGACGATGCCGTCGACCCAGGCCAGCGAGGCCGGGCTGAAGATGCGGTCGTCGCGCACGAAGGTGAGCAGCCGCCAGGTGCACACCACGACCACCTCGACGCACAGCACCCAGAAGACCGTGACGACGGTCGCCGGCCAGCGCAGGTAGGCGTCCTGCGGCGACTGCTCGGTCATGTACCGGAACTGGCCGGGCAGCGACATCACCTGGAAGAGCACGAGCACCCCGAAGAGCACCACGAGGAAGAGCCGGAGGGCGGTGACCGCCCGCTGCGTCGTCAGCATGCATCGAAGATCGCTCATGATCTATCGAAAGTCAACCGGTCCAGCACCGTGGCATCCGTATTGTGGACTGACTCGGTCGACAATGGCGGACCCGGGAGCGCCGGTCGTACGGTCGGGCGATGTCGAACCCGTCCGCCGCCGGCACGCACCCGACGATCGTCGCGGTCGTCGGCAACCCCCGTCCCTCCTCGCGCACGCTGTCGCTCGCGGCGCTGGTCGCCGAGCGGCTGGCCCGGCTGACGTCGGCGCCGTCGGCGTCCGTGGTCGTGCTCGACCTCGCGCGGCTGACCGAGCAGCTCGGTGCACCGCTGGGCGCCGACTCGGCGGCCCGGTGGCGGGCACCGCTCGCCAGCCTGCACGCGGCCGACGTGCTCGTCGTCGCCACGCCCACCTACAAGGGCAGCTACACCGGCCTGCTGAAGTCGTTCCTCGACCACGTCGGGGCGGACGCGCTGGCCGGCGCGGTCGCGGTGCCGGTGACCACGGTGGGCGGCCCGGCGCACACGCTGGCCGCCGACGTGCACCTGCGACCGCTGCTGCTCGAGCTGGGCGCCTCGACGCCCACGACCGCGCTGGTGGTCGGCGAGCAGTCGCTCGACGCCCCGGACGACGTGGTCGACGCGTGGGTCGCCCGCAACGCCGCGCAGCTGCGCGCCGCCGCGGCGGCGACGGTGTCCTGACCGGCCGAGTTGCGGTGCGGCCCCGGGGTGTCATCGTCAGTAGTCAGACGTCCGACAGCGGCGCCGGGCCTCGGCCCGTACATCCACAGGAGGACATCGTGAGCAGCAGCTACGACTCCGGACCCCCGTCCGGTCAGCGCACCGAGCACGCCGAGCCGGCGCGCACCACCGGCGAGGTCGACCCGAAGCGGCGCGACCGCAAGGACCGCGTGCTCGACCTCGACCGCGCCGAGGTCGTCGCCCGGCAGAAGGAGGCCTACGGCGGCATCAAGATCGGCTCGGCGTTCTTCGGGTGGCTCACCGCCACCGGCACCGCCGTGCTGCTCACCGCGCTGATCGCCGGAGCGGGCACCGCCGTCGGCGTCGCCACCGGCACCGACACGTCGTCCGTCACGAACCAGGCCTCGCAGAACGCCGGCACCATCGGCATCGCGGGCGGCGTCGCGCTGCTCGTCATCCTGCTGGTCGCCTACTTCTGCGGCGGCTACGTGGCCGGGCGCATGGCGCGCTTCAACGGCGCCAAGCAGGGTGTGGCGGTCTGGCTGTGGGCCGTCGTCATCGCGATCGTCGTCGCCGTCGTCGGGTTGATCGCCGGCAACAAGTACAACGTGCTGGCGAACACCAACGCCTTCCCGCGCATCCCGGTCGACGAGGGGTCGCTCACCACGGGCGGCATCATCGCGCTCGTCGCCGCCGCCGTCGCCGCGCTGGTCGGTGCTGTGCTGGGTGGTCTCACCGGCATGCGGTTCCACCGCAAGGTCGACAAGGCCGGGCTGAGCGACTGACCCGCTGACGCACCGGAGGGCCCCCGCGCGCTGCGCGGGGGCCCTCCGTCGTCGTCAGGCCTCCTGCTGCGCCGCGCTGTAGCCGAGCTGCAGCGCGTCCGACAGCGCCACCACCGACAGGCGGCGGCGGGCCGCCACGCCCAGCGCCGCGACGGCCGCGCCGTACGCACCCATCAGCAGGGCGTACCCGCCGAGCGGTCGGTCGGCACCGGCTCGGTCGGCGCCGGTCTCGTACTGGGCCCACAGCCGCGCGACCTTGCTGCGCGCGCCGTCGGCGGTGGTCGTCTCCCCGAGGGGCACCCGTCGAGCGTGCCAAGGGCCGGTCGGTCTGGCGCGCCGGACCCGGCTCGGCTTGCGCGGCGCCGCAGCGGTGCGAGGGTCACCACGACGGACGGCACACGACCCGGAGGAGCGACGCATGCAGGTCAACAAGCGACAGGTCGTCGACCACCTGCGCGGCAGGGGCGACGAGGACCAGGCGCAGCACGCCGAGGCGACGCTGCCCGACACCGTCGACCTCGAGGAGCACGAGGACCTGCTGGCCGACCTCGGCGTCGAGCCCGCGGCGCTCACCCGCGGTGCCGGGTCGCACGACGACGGCGAGGGCCAGCAGGTGCAGAACACCCCCGGCTGACCCGCGGGCACGTCGGTTCGGGTGGCGAGAGGTCGGCGCTGCTGCCTAGCGTGGTGAGCCGCCTCGTTCGGCGGCGCACCGACGAAGGGACACCAGATGACCGTCGCCAGCAGCGGCACGATCGACCTGGGCGGCAAGCCCGTCCACCGGCTCGGGTACGGCGCCATGCGGATCACCGGCAAGGGCGTGTGGGGCCCGCCGGACGACCACGACGAGGCGGTGCGGGTGCTGCGGCGTGCCGTCGAGCTCGGCGTCACGTTCATCGACACCGCCGACTCCTACGGGCCGTACGTGTCCGAGGACCTGATCCGCGAGGCGCTGCACGACGGCACCGGCTACGGCGACGTCGTGATCGCCACCAAGGGCGGGCTGACCCGGCACGGTCCCGACGTCTGGCCGCCGCTCGGCCGTCCCGAGTACCTGCGCCAGTGCATCCTGATGTCGCTGCGCCGGCTCGGCGTCGACCGCATCGACCTGTGGCAGCTGCACCGCATCGACGCGAAGGTGCCGGCCGCCGAGCAGTTCGGCGAGATCAAGTCGTTCGTCGACGAGGGCCTGGCGCTGCAGATCGGTCTGTCCGAGGTGACGGTCGACGACGTGCGGGCCGCGCGCGAGGCCGGCCTCGACGTCGTCTCGGTGCAGAACCGCTACAACCTCGGCGACCGCTCGGCCGAGGAGCTGCTCGACCTCTGCACCGACGAGGGCATCGCGTTCATCCCGTGGGCGCCGGTGGACGCCGGGGCGCTGGCCCGGCCGGGCGGCCCGCTCGACGAGGTGTCGCACCAGCACGAGGGCGTCACCACCTCGCAGCTGGCGCTGGCCTGGCTGCTGCGCCGCTCGCCGGTGATCGTGCCGATCCCGGGCACGTCGTCCGTCGCGCACCTGGAGGAGAACCTCGGCGCGGCCGACGTCGAGCTGACCGACGAGGAGTTCCGGCTGCTGTCAGACGCCGCGTAGCGCCGGTCGGTCGGCGGGCAGCACCCGCACGACGAGCAGCACGACGTCGTCCTCGGCCGGCCCGCCGAGCCGCTCGATCAGGTCGTCGCAGAGCTGCTCGACGTCGAGCTCGTGGGTCTGCTCGAGGGCGGCACGCAGCCGGTCGAACCCCTCCTGCAGGCCGACGTCGCGGCGCTCGACCAGCCCGTCGGTGAACAGCACCAGCGTCGACCCCGGCGCGAGCACGCGCGTCTGCTCGCGCCGCGGGTCGTCGGTCAGCGCGTACCCGAGCACCCCGAGCAGCGGGTCGGGCGTGGTCTCGAGCAGCCGGGCGGTGCCGTCGGGCTCCACCAGCACCGGCGGCGGGTGACCGGCGTTCGACCACCGCAGCACCCGCGACCCGTCGTCGAGCGGCGGGTCGAGCTGCGCCAGCACCGCGGTCGCCATGATGCCGACGCCGAGCCCGTCGATGGTGCCGTCGAGCACGGTGAGCACCCCTGCCGGACCGGACGGGGCAGCGGCCGCGACGCCGCGCAGCAGGTTGCGCACCTGCGACATGGCGGCGGCGGCGTGCTGGTCGTGGCCGGCGACGTCGCCGACCACGAGGGTCGTCGGCCCGTCCGGCGGCACGAAGGCGTCGTACCAGTCGCCGCCGATGCGCGCGGTGGCGGACGCCGCCTCGTACCGCACGGCGACCTCGAGGCCCGGGGAGGTCACCGGCCGGGCGAGCAGCACCCGCTGCATGCTCTCGGACATGCTGCGGTCGCCGGCGCGGGCGGCGATGCGGTCGAGCGCCTGCACGATCGTGCGGGCCACCAGGCGCAGCAGGCCGAGGTAGTCGTCGCGCACGGCGAGCTGGTCGCTCAGCCGGGCCACCAGCACGGGGTGCGCGGCCTGCGCGGCGCGTGCACCGGGTCGCAGCGTGACCCAGGCGACGGGGCCGGACGACGTCTGCTCGACCACCACGTCGTCGGTCAGCGGCACGCGGGGCCGCACCGGCAGCCCGGTGTCGCCGAGCACGCTCGGGGTACCGGCGACCCGCAGGTCGACCGCGGGCAGGTCGTCGGGGTCGGTGCGCAGCACGGCCAGCGTGCGGGCCGGCAGCGCCGCGGCGTCCTGCACGTCCGCCAGCTCGCGGCCCAGCCGGCTGAGCAGCGCGAGCCGGCGCCGGTCGAGCACGTGCCGCGTGGTCTCGTGGGAGACGTCGACGACGCCCTCCACGGTGCCGTCGGGGGCGTGCACCGAGGAGTACGAGAACGTGAAATAGCACTCCTCCAGGAAGCCCTGCCGCCACAGCGGCACCAGCGCGTCCTCCAGGTACACCGCCTCCCCGGACCGCGCCTGCTCCAGCAGCGGCCCCACCTGGTGCCACGCCTCCGGGAACACCTCCTGCACGGGGGCGCCGAGCGCGGTCGGGTGCTTCTGCTCGATGAGCTCGACGTACGCCTCGTTGTAGAGCATCAGGCCCTCCGGGCCCCACACGAGCGTCATCGGGAAGCGGGTGCGGTGCAGCAGATCGAGCACCCCGAGCAGCGTGGGCGACCACGACGACGTCGGCCCGAGCGACGTCGCCGCCCAGTCGACGCGCTCGTACGCCTCGCGCAGGCTGCCGGCGGCCGCGAACGTCACGTCTGGGTGCACGAGCGGTCACTCTACGGCGTAAGCGGCGTCACAGATGGAAGGCCGAGCGCATCGAGGTGGCGGTGCGCGCGCAACCCAGCAGCGGCAGCTGCAGCAGCTCCTCGACGGTGCGCAGGGTCGAGCAGTGCGTGAACGCCTGCTTCGAGGCGACGCCCTTCGTCGTGCGCGACAGCACCACCGTGGGGATGTGGTTGCTCGTGCGCGACCCCTCGTCGAAGGTGATGATCACGACGAGCCGCCCGCTGGCGAAGTCGGGCCCGGCGAGCACCTGCGGCAGGTACTGCGCGAGGTACCGGTCGCCCGCCTCGATCCGGTCGCCGGTGCACCCGCTGTGCCCGTGCATGTCGTGGCACAGGTCCGGCGTCACCATCGAGAAGGCGGGCAGGGTGCCGGCCGCGACGGCCGAGTGCAGGGTGCCCGTCGTCGGTCGCCCCACCGGCTTCTCCCGGGCCCGGCACCGGCTGCGCTCGCTCAGGTAGTACGCCGAGGGCATGTGCCGCACGGCGAAGAACCCCGAGTCGGTGCGGGTGCAGGGAGCCGGCAGGCCCTGGGCGTACGACCGCCAGGTGCGCCCGGCCGCGATCACCTGCTGGTACACGCTGTCGCCGGTGAGCCGGTGCCCTGCGGGGGGCCGGTCGTCGCACACGCCGTGCCGGCTGCCCGACGTCATGATCAGGTAGGCGGCCAGCGACGGGCACGCGGCCGGGTACCCGGCGTCCATCCGCAGGGCGCTGCCGTACCGCTTCGACAGCTTCGTGAGGTACGCCGCGCCGCCCGGGCCCAGCACGTCCTCCGCCGTCTCGTTCTCCTCGACGACCAGCATCACCTTGCGCTTCGGTGCGGCGGCCGAGGCCGCGGCCGACGCCGCGGGGGCGCTGTCACCGAAGGCCGTCGGCGTGGGGGCCTGCGTCGCCGCGGCGACCCGGTCGTCGTCGCCGGCCGGCCCGGCACCGCAGGCCGCGAGCAGCAGGCTCGACAGGGTCAGCAGGGCGAGGGCGGCACGAGCGCGCATGCGACCACCATCACACGGCCGGGGGCCGCCGCCCGCCGTGGACGGCGGCGGCTTCAGGTCGGTGCCCCGGCTGCCGATGCCCTACCCGGCAGACACCAGCAGCGAGGGCGGAAGAGGGGCATGTCGACGGTCGACCACACCGTGCGCAGCAGCGCCGCCGGCACGCCCGGGTCGCCGCACGCCCAGATCGCCCGGCAGGGCATCTACGACCGCGAGCGCCGGCTGGTCGGCCACGAGCTGCTGTTCCGCGGCGGCGACGGCGACACCGCCGTGCTCGAGGAGGCGCTGAACCCCACCGGCCTGGCCCGGCGCGGGGCGACCGCCGCCGGCGACCTCGCCACCTCGCAGGTCATCGCCACCACGTTCGGCGACTTCGGCGTGCAGCAGCTCGGTGACGGCAAGCCGCTGTTCCTGAACCTGACGCGCGCCTTCCTCGTTGGCGACCTGCCGCTGCCGTTCGGGCCGACCGGCGTGGTGCTCGAGGTGCTCGAGGACGTCGAGGTCGACGCCGAGGTGCTGCACGGCCTGCGGGCCCTGCGCGAGCGCGGGTTCCGGCTGGCCCTCGACGACTTCGTGGGCGAGGAGAGCCGCCGCGCGCTGCTGCCCCTGGTCGACGTCGTGAAGGTCGAGCTCTCGGGTCCGCTCACCGAGCCGGGCGTGCTGCCCGGGTTCGTCGAGAGCTGGCGCGAGCAGGCACCCGGTGCGGCGTTCCTGGCCGAGCGGGTCGAGGACGAGGTGCTCTTCGAGGCCAGCCTGGCCGCCGGGTTCGAGCTGTTCCAGGGCTACCACCTGCACCGCCCGGCCACCGTGCGCCGGCCCCGGCTGTCGCCGTCGCAGATCGGGTGCCTGCAGCTGCTGCGGGTGCTCGCCGACCCGTCGTCCACCACCAAGGACATCGAGCGGGCCGTCGCCGCCGACCCCGGGCTCAGCCTGCGGGTGCTCGGCACGGCGAACTCGGCCGGGGGCAGCGCCGCCAGCCACAGCATCACCTCGCTGCGGCAGGCCGTCGTGCTGCTCGGGCCGACCGCGCTGTGCGCGTGGGTGATGCTCACCCTGCTCGGCGGTGCGAGCGAGGCCGTGGGTGCCGGCATCGTCGACGTGCTCGCCCGCGCCCAGTGCTGCCAGCTGCTCGCCACCCGCCGCGGCCTGCCCCGCGGGGAGGCCTACACGGTGGGCCTGCTCAGCGGCATCGCCGGGCTGCTCGGCGTCGACGTCCGGTCGGTGGCCGAGGCGGCCGGCGTCAGCACCGCCCTCGTGCAGGTGCTCGAGCGGCGCGACGGCCCGCTCGGCGCGCTGCTCGACCTGGTCGTCGCGCACGAGCACGGGCAGCTGCTGCCCGGCGGGATCGCCGACTCCTACGACGTGTCGCGCGCCTACCTGGAGGCCTGGGCGGCGTCGCTCGCGCTCACCCGCTCCGCCCTCGGTGCCTGACGGGCGCGGTCAGCCCTGCTCGACGTCGACGCCCTGCTCGTCGCTGATCCGCTGCGCCATCTGCTCGATCTCCGCAGCGTCCGGCGAGAGCCCGGCCTTCGCGAACGCGCGCTCGAGCTCCTCTCGCACGGTGTCCACCGGCGCCCCCGCCTGCCACGAGCGCACCCGGTCGGCGACGTCCTGCGCCGACTCCACCTTCGCCGCCTGCTCCTCGCCCGAGCCCTCGACGTCGATCTCGACCCTGTCGTCCGCGTCAGCCATGCGCCGACCGTAGGCGCGCCCGCCCGGGGCGGCACGTCGGCGGCTCGCTGCTCTTGCGTGCTCAACGGACGTTGAGCCCGGCGCCCCCGTGCCGATACGACCCTTGGCAGCGCACGACCGTGACTGCCGTCATGTCGCCGGTGGAGACGCCGGCGGCCGAGAGGGGGTGCCGTGCCCGACACCTGTGGCACCCCGCAGATCGGCGTCCTGACCGACGCAGAGGTCGAGCGGGTGCTCGACCTCGCCCGCGAGCACCTGGGCACCGACGTCGCCTGGGTCACCGAGTTCACCGGCGGCCGCCAGGTGATCCGCTGCGGCAGCGGCGACTCGTCGCTGCTGCGGGCCGAGATCGGCGGCAGCACCCCGATGGAGGAGACCTACTGCGTGCGGGTGCTGCACGGTGAGCTGCCGGCGGTCATCCCGGACGCCCGGCGCCACCCCGTCGCCCGCGACCTCGCGATGACCCACCAGCTGGGCATCGGCTCGTACGTCGGCGCGCCCCTGCACGGGCCGGACGGCGAGGTGACCGGCATGCTCTGCGCCGTCGGCACCGCCGCGGACCCCACGCTCGACGACGGCGCACCGCGCTTCCTCGCGCTGCTGGCCGCCCTGATCAGCGACCGGATGGCGACCCCCGAGGCCGTGCGCCGGCGGATCGCCCTCGACGAGTCGCGGGCCGTGCAGCACCTGCTGACCGCCGGGTCGATGACCACGGTCTACCAGCCGCTGGTGCGCCTGCCCGACGGGAAGGTCGTCGGCTACGAGGCGCTGGCCCGGTTCGGCGTCGGCGCCTTCCGCGGTCCGGCCCAGGCGTTCGCCGCCGCGGCCCGCGTCGGGCGCGGCGTCGAGCTCGAGCTGGCAGCCGCGCGCGCGGCGGTGGCCGCCGTCGACGTCCTGCCGGCCGGTACCACGCTCACGATCAACCTGTCGGCCGAGGCGCTGCTCGACCCGTGCGTCAACGAGCTGCTGCAGCGCGAGGGGCTGCGCGCGCTGGCCCGTGGGGCGCGGCTCGGCGTCGAGATCACCGAGCACACGCACGTGCCCGACTACGCGCCGCTGCTGCGGGTGCGGGAGCGGCTGCGCACCATCGGCGTACCGCTGTGCATCGACGACGCCGGCGCCGGGTTCGCGAGCTTCCGGCACGTGCTGCAGCTGCGCCCCGACGTCATCAAGGTCGACGTCGACCTGGTGCGCGACGTCGACACCGACCCGGTGCGCCGGGCGCTCATCCGGTCGCTGGTCGGATTCGCCGAAGAGGTCGACGCGCAGCTGCTGGCCGAGGGCGTCGAGACCCCCGAGGAGCACGACGTGCTCGTCGAGCTCGGCGTCGGCCTGGCCCAGGGGTACCTGCACGGCCGCCCGGCCCCGCTCGCCGCGGCGCTCGCGACCCGCACCGGCTGGGTGTCGGAGCCGCTCGCCCGCGACGCCTGACCGACGCTCAGCCGAGCTGCCGGCCGACCTCGGCCGCGAAGGTCACGAACGCCTCGACGTCCGACTCGCCCTCGGCGGGCTGCAGCACCAGCACGTCCGCCCCGGCCTGCGTCCAGCGGCCGAGCTGCTGCGCGACGTCGGCCGCGTCGTCGCCGGCCACCCAGCGGTCGGCGTCGTCGTCGAAGATCCGCCGCGTCGTGGCGGCGGCCCGCTCGGCGGCCCGGGCGCCGGTGGCCGTGACGACGTAGACCGTGACGGGGTGGGGGTCGGTGCGGCCGGCCTCGGCCCGCCCGGCCGCGACCCGCTCGACGGCGGCCCGCACCTCGGACGACGACGTGCCCCCGGTCAGCACCGTGCCGTCGGCGTGCGCGCCGCTGAGGTGCAGCGTGCGGGGCCCCTCGGCGCCGGCCAGCACCGGCACGGGCTCGGCGGGCGGCCAGTCGAGGCGCACGTGGTCGAGCTGCACGTAGCGGCCCTCCACGGTGACCTCCTCGCCCGCGAGCAGCGCCCGTAGCGCGTCGACCTGCTCGCGCAGCAGGGTCAGCGGCGACGCCGGGCGCGCGCCGACCTGCGCCATCCACGACTGCACGCCGTGCCCGACGCCGACGACCGGCCGGCCGGGGAAGAGGCGGTGCAGCGTCGCGAGCTCCATCGCGGTGAGCGCGACGTTGCGCAGCGGCACCGGCAGCACGCCGACACCCACCCGCAGCCGCTCGGTCCAGCCGAGCACCGCCGCGGCGCTCGCGACGCCGCTCTCGCGGAAGCAGTCCTCCCACAGCCACAGCTCGGCGAGCCCGGCCCGCTCGGCGGCGAGCGCCACCGGCCGCAGCCGCTCGGGGGGCAGGTCGGGGGTGAAGACGGCGCCCACGGTGGTCATGCGGTCGCTCCTCGGGCTCGCAGCATCTGCTGCATCGCGGTGATCTCGGACGTCTGGGAGGCCACGATGCTGCGGGCCAGGTCGTGCACGGCGGTCGGTGCGGGCAGCGCCAGCACCTCCTGCGCCATCTCGACGCCGCCGTGGTGGTGGGCGATCATCAGCTGCAGGTACAGCACCTCGGCGGGGCGGCCCGACAGGCCGGCGAGCCGCTGCAGGTCTGCGGCCGACGCCATGCCGGGCATCGCCGCGGTGCCGGTGCCGCCGGCCCCGCCGCTCGCGGACGCCGTCGCCGCAGGGGTCGCGGCGTGCGCGTGGCCGCCCTCGCTCATCCAGGCCATCGCCGGGCGACGCCCGGTCTGCGGGAGGCCCCACGCCACCAGCCAGCCGTACATCTGGCCGATCTGCTGCTGCTGGGTCGTCGCGATGTCGTAGGCCAGGGTGCGCACCTCGGGGTCGTCGGTGCGGGCCAGCACGGTGAACGACATGTCGACGGCCTGGGCGTGGTGCGCCTGCATGTCGCGGGCGAACCCGGCGGCGGCGCTGTCGTCGGCCGGGGTGGTGCTCGGCGTCACCAGCCGCCCGACCGCGAAGCCGCCCAGCGCCGCGAGCAGCACCAGCACCGCCGCCACCAGGGGCAGCACGGTGCGTCGCCGGGGCGCGTCGTCCGGCGTCCGCAGGTCGCCGTCGTCGGCGGTCGCGGCGTCGTCGACGTCCCCGGCGAGGCGCATCAGCTGCTCGGCGTCGCCGACGGGCTGGCCGACGTGGTGGGCGCCGGGCCGGTCGTGGTGGTGTCGGAGCCGTCGGTGCCGCCGGTGCAGGCCGCGCCCGGCTCGGGGGTCTGCGGGCCCTGGCGGTAGGTGCGGATGAACTCGGCGAGCCGCGGGTCGTCGGCGCCGGTGAGGCGCAGCTGGTGGTCCCAGGCGCTGACGACGACCGGGGCGGGCAGGTCGGGGTAGGGCGACAGGATCGCGTAGGTGTCGGGCGTCGCGTCGGTCAGCTTCTTCACGTCCGCCGCGGGCAGGTCGGGGCGGTAGGTGATCCAGACCGCGCCGTGCTCCATCGAGTGCACCGCGTTCACGTTCGGCACCGCCTTGGTGTAGATGCCGCAGTTCAGCCACACCGGGTTGTGGTCGCCGCCGACGGGTGGCGTCACGTCGTAGGTCACCGCCGTGGTGACGTGGTCGCGCTTCTCGGTGTACGTCTTCACCGCCGCCAGGCTCGGCGTGTTCGCCTTCTCCCGCAGGATCGCGAAGGTGACGGCGCCCGCGATGGCCAGCACCACGACCACGGCCGTGCCCCAGATGATCGTGGCGCGCCGGCGGTCGGCGGCCCGCTGCTTGCGGCGCGCCTCCTCCACCTTCTTCGCGCGGTCCTCGCGGTCGCGACGGCTGGCACTGCTGGACGGGGCCACGGGGCTCCTCAGGTCGTGGTCGGGCGGCTCGGGCCACTCTACGGATCGCTGCTGGGACGCGGCTGGATGCGGCCGAGCCGTGACGCGGTCGGTGGCGCCGCTGTAGCGTGCGGCGCGGCCACCGGGGAGGTCGGCCGGCTGGCAGGTGGCGAGAGGGGGACGGCGTGGCGAGGTTCGTGCGCAACGGCTCGAGGGTGCTCGAGGTGCACCTGGAGGGCGACACGGCGCGGGCGCTGTCGGGCTCGATGGTCGCCTTCGAGGGGCAGGTGCAGTTCAAGCACGCCGGCATGGGCGGCGGCGAGGGCCTCCGCGGTGCGCTGAAGCGCAAGATGACCGGCGAGAGCCTGCAGCTGATGGAGATGACCGGGCACGGCGTCGTCTACTGCGCGGCGGACGGCCAGGAGGTCCAGCTGATCGAGCTGCAGGGCGAGACGCTGCAGGTCGAGTCGTCGTCGCTGCTCGCCGTCGGGTCGGGGCTGCGCACCGACGTCACCTTCACCGGGCTGCGCGGCGCGACGTCCGGGCAGGGCCTGTTCACGACGACGGTCACCGGGCAGGGCACGGTGGTCGTGGTGAGCGACGGGCCCGCGATCGTGCTCGAGGTGAGCCCCCAGCACCCGCTCGTCGTCGACCCGCAGGCGTACGTCTGCTCGCGGGGCCAGCTGCAGCAGTCGTTCGTCACCGACATCTCGTGGCGCAACGCCGTCGGCGAGGGCAACGGCGAGGCCTTCTCTCTGCAGTTCAACGGGTCCGGCGCCGTCTACATCCAGCCCGCGGAGCGCTGACATGGCCTACGTGCTCGAGAACAGCAAGGTCGTGCGGGTGCCCGTGCAGCCGGGTCGGCACGTCGTCGCCCGGCGCGGCGCGATGCTCGCCTACACCGGGCAGGTCGCGTTCTACCCGGCCCAGAGCGGGCAGGCGGGCGGCGGCGGCGTCGGCGGCGTCGGCGGCGTCGGCGGCATCATGGGCATGGCGGGCCGCGCGATGGCCGGTGAGAGCTCGCCGCTGATGGTCGCCGACGGCTCGGGCGAGGTGCTCTACGGGTACGCCGGGCTGCACATCACGCTCGTCGAGCTCGACGGCGCGAGCACGCTGAGCGTCGAGGCCGACCGGCTGCTCGCGCACGACGGTCACCTCCAGTCGACCGTCGTGTTCCTCGGTCAGCAGGGCGGCATCCGCGGCGCGGTGCGCGGCGCGGTCACCGGGCAGGGCCTGTTCACCACGCAGCTGTCGGGGCAGGGCACGGTCGCGCTGCTCGCCCACGGCGGGTGCCTGGCGCTGCCGGTGAACGGCTCGGTCGGCGTCGACCCGCAGGCGTACGTCGCGCACGTGGGCGCAGTGAACGTGGAGGTCACCACGATGGGCGCCGGCGGCATGTTCCGCGACGCCGTCGGGCGCGGCTCCGGGGAGTCGATCCAGCTGCGGGTGAGCGGCACCGGCACCGTGTACGTCCAGGCGTCCGAGCAGAAGTTCTAGGGGGAGCGCACCGTGCCCGACGTCCTGAACCCGGCGACCCTGCCGAGCGACGACAACATCAACCCGTACGCGTTCTGCGTCGACCTGGACGGGCGGTACTTCCTGTCCAAGGGCGCGATGATCGCCTACTACGGCCAGATGCGGTTCGAGGCGCTGACGTCGGTCAGCAACCTGGCCGCCTTCGTGGCCGCGCAGTTCTCCAGCCCGCTCTACGCCCAGGACTGGGTGGTCGCGCAGGGGCACGGCAAGCTCGTGCTCGGCGACCGCGGCTTCGACATCAACAGCTACGACCTCGACGACGGCAACCTCACCATCCGCGCCTCGAACCTGCTCGGCTTCGCGCCCACGCTCGAGCTGAAGCAGTCGATCGTGCCGGGGTTCCTCACCCTCATCGGCACCGGCAAGTTCCTCGCGTCGTCGAACGGGCCGGTGATCTTCGCCGAGCCGCCGATCCGCGTCGACCCGCAGGCACTGGTCGGCTGGGCCGACTGCCCGAGCCCCTCGCACCACTACGACACCAACTGGATGCAGGGGTTCCTCGGCATGGCGACGTCGTTCTTCGGCCGCCAGTCCGGCGAGGAGCGGCAGTTCGACTTCACCGGTGCCGGCACCGTGCTGCTGCAGTCGAGCGAGCTGGTCATGGAGGACCCCGCCCTGCTGCGGCAGATCGACGCGCAGACGCACACCCTCGGCACCGGCCAGCTGCAGGCCCTGCACGCCTCGATCGGCCGGCGGCTGCAGCAGCAGGGCTAGCCCTGCTTCGACGTCGCCCTCGAGGTCGGCGTCCTCGAGGTGGGCTTCGTGGTCGGCTTCGTGCTGCCGGTCGTCGCCGGCGCTGTCGTGCAGGACGGCGTCGGCGTGGCGCTCGCGGTCGGCTTCGGCGCCGCGGCCAGCCTGTCGAACTTCGCGCCGAGCACGAGGTCGACCGAGCCGCCCTTGCGCTTGTCCTGCTGCAGCTTCGGCGAGGGCAGCTGCTTGGCGACGAGCTTCGCCGCGGCGACGCCCTTCGGGCCGTAGCGCACGACGGCGGTGCCCTTGGGGTGGGTGTCCTTCGGGTCGTTCGCGACCGTGCCCACCGCGAACCCGCGGCTGCGCAGCGTCTCGGCGGTGTCGCCGGCCAGCCCGGCCCGCGACGTCCCGTTGTAGACGTTCAGCCGGACGTCGCGCGGGCGCAGCGCCGCCTTCGTGGCCGGACCGCACGTCGGCACCTGCTGCACCGACACGTCGTCCGACCCGCCGCCGAGCACGCCGGTGTAGACGCCGGCCGCGACCAGGCCCGCCAGCACCAGCAGGGCGACGAGCACGACGAGGGTGAGGCGCTGGCGGCGACGGCGCCGCTCGCGCCAGCTCGACGCCTCCGACAGGTAGCTCATGCGGCGGGCCTACAGCACCAGGACCCGGGCGTGCAGCACCGGCCGCTGCTGCAGGGCCGCGCGCAGCGCCCGGTGCAGGCCGTCCTCGAGGTACATCGTCCCCTGCCACTCCACGACGTGGGCGAACAGGTCGCCGTAGAAGGTCGAGTCCTCCGACAGCAGCGCGTCGAGGTCGAGCGTGCGCTTGGTGGTCACCAGCTCGTCCAGCCGCACCATGCGCGGGGCGACCTCAGACCACTGCTTCACCGTGGTCAGCCCGTGGTCGGGGTAGGGGCGGGAGTCGCCGACGCCTCGGAAGATCACGGGGTCACTGTAGGGCGCCGGGCCCGCGCGGCGCGGCGGACGACGCACGAGGGGCCCGGACGCGACCGGCGTCCGGGCCCCTCGGTGCGGCTGGCGGAGGATGCGGGATTTGAACCCGCGAGGGTGTTACCCCAACACGATTTCCAATCGTGCGCACTAGGCCACTATGCGAATCCTCCGCCGGAGAGGTTACCCGACGAAGGAGGTGGCCAGGGACAGCAGCGACCCCTCGCGCACCCGCCAGAGCCCGCCTGCCCTTGCTGCCTTCCGGCCCTGGGGGAGTTCAGCGAGATGACGCCGCACGAGGGGTCGCCGAACACTCTAGACCACCGCCGTCAGGCCGCCGTCCACGGTCAGCACCTGCCCGGAGACGAAGTCGGCGGCCCGCGAGACGAGGAACACCGCGGCCCCCACGAGGTCGCCCGGGGTGCCCCAGCGACCGGCCGGCGTGCGCCCGCGGATCCAGGTGTCGAAGGCCGGGTCGTCGCGCAGCGGCCTCGTCAGCTCGGTCTCGACGTACCCGGGCGCCAGGGCGTTCACCTGCACCCCGGACGCCGCCCACTCGGCGCACATCACCCTCGTGAGCATCGCCAGCCCGCCCTTGCTCGCCGAGTACGCCGACAGGCCCGGCCGGGCGAGCGACGTCTGCACGGAGCCGACGTTCAGCACCTTGCCCCGCCCGGCGGCGACCATCGCCGGAGCCGCCTCGCGGGCCAGCAGGAAGGCGCTGGTCAGGTTGGTGTCGAGCACGCGGTGCCAGTCGGCCGCCGAGGTGTCGACGAGCGGCTGGCGGTGCTGCACGCCGGCGTTGTTCACCAGCACCGTCGGCTCGCCCGCCAGCTCGCGCACCCGGCGCACGCCGTCCACCACGCCCTGCTCGTCGGTGACGTCGAAGGCGACCGCGTGCACGGTCGCCCCGCTCCGGTCGGCGAGGTCGCGGGCCGCCTGCTGCAGCGGACCGTCGGTGCGGGCCGTGAGCACCACGGTGGCGCCGTGCTCGGCGAGCCCACGGGCCAGCACGGCACCGATGCCCCGGCTGGCGCCGGTGACCAGCGCGACCTCGCCGGTCAGGTCGAAGAGGCCGGGCACGCTAGACGAAGATCCCGAGGATCAGCACCAGCACCAGGCCGGTCACCGACAGCACGGTCTCCATGAGCGACCAGGTGCGGATGTTCTGCCCGACGCTGAGCCCGAAGTACTCCTTCGTCAGCCAGAATCCGGCGTCGTTCACGTGGCTGAAGAACACCGACCCGGCGCCGATCGCCAGCACCAGCAGCGAGATCTCGGCGTTCGGCATGCCGACCGTCGCGGGCTGCAGGATGCCGGACGCCGTCACCGTGGCGACCGTCGCCGAGCCGGTGCCGAGGCGGATCAGCACCGCGACGAGCCAGGCGAGCAGCAGCGGCGAGACCGACGAGCCCTTGATGAAGTCGGCCAGCACCGAGCCGATGCCGGTGTCGACCAGCGTCTGCTTGAACCCGCCGCCCGCGGCGACGATCAGGATGATGCCGGCGATCGGCGGCAGCGAGTCGCCGAAGGTCTTCGACAGCGCCTCGCGCCCCATGCCGGCACCGCGGCCGAGCGTGAAGATCGCGACCAGCACGGCGATCAGCAGCGCCACCAGCGGCGTGCCGAGGAAGACCAGCACCGGCGTGAGACCCCCGGCGTCCGGCGCGACGACCTCGGCGATCGCCCGGGCCAGCATCAGCACGACCGGCAGCAGCACCGTGAACAGCGTGATGCCGAAGGCCGGACGGCGGCCGGCGTGCTCGCCGTCCTCGGCGCGCTCGTACGAGCTCTCGGGTGCCGTGACCGGCACCCACTTCACCGCGAGGCGCGCGAACAGCGGGCCGGCGACGATCACCGTCGGGATGGCGACGGCGATGCCCAGCGCGAGCGTCAGGCCGAGGTCGGCCTTGAGGTTGCCGATCGCGGCGAGCGGGCCGGGGTGCGGCGGGACCAGGCCGTGCATCGCCGACAGGCCGGCGAGCGTCGGGATCGCGATGCGCATCAGCGGCTGGTTCGCCCGGCGGGCCACCAGCAGCACGACCGGCACCAGGAGCACGAGGCCGATCTCGAAGAACATCGGCAGGCCGATGACCGCGCCGACCAGCGCCATGGCCCAGGGCAGGGCGCGGGCGCTCGCTCGGCCGACGATGGTGTCGACGATCTGGCTGGCGCCGCCCGAGTCGGCGAGCAGCTTGCCGAACATCGCGCCGAGGGCGATCAGCGTGCCGACGCTCGCGGTCGTGTCGCCGACGCCCTTGGTGAAGCTGGCGACCGTGTCGGCCAGCGGCTGGGTGGCGACCGCACCGACCACCAGCGAGCCGATGGTCAGCGCCAGGAACGGGTGCAGCTTGGCCCAGGTGATGAGCAGCACCAGGACGGCGATGCCGACCAGCGCGGCGAGGATCAGCTGGCCGCTGCCCGCCGCGGGCTCGATCGGGTCGGCGGCGAGGATCGCGTACGGCATCTCAGGCTCCCGTCGTGCGCTGCGCGCTCAGCCCGAGGCCGCGCAGCGCGTCGTCCACCACGGCGTCGACCGGCTGGCCGACGTCGACCGTCACCCCGTGCTCGCCCTCGGCAAGCGGCTCGAGCGTCGCCAGCTGCGAGTCGAGCAGCTCGGGCGGCATGAAGTGCCCTCGGCGCGCACCGACCCGCTCGCGCAGCACCTCGCGGCTCGCCGACACGTGCACGAGCCGCAGCCGGGGGGCCGCCTGCCGCAGCACGTCGCGGTAGGTCACCCGCAGCGCCGAGCAGGTGACCACGCCGCCGACGCCGTCGTGCTCCGCCAGCCACGTGCCGATCGCCCGCAGCCACGGGGCCCGGTCGGCGTCGTCCAGCGGGTGCCCGGCCGCCATCTTCGCCACGTTCGCCGGGGGGTGGAACCCGTCCGCGTCGGCGTAGTCGAGGCCGAGCCGGGCGGCGAGCGCCTCGCCCGTCGTCGTCTTGCCCGAGCCGGAGACCCCCATCACCACCAGCAGGGGCGATCGTGGGCTGTGGGTGCCGGAGGTCATGCAGGCTCCTCGTCGTCGAGGTCGGGTGTCGCGGGGGCGCACCGAT
Organism: Angustibacter aerolatus; assembly: GCF_054776675.1. Lineage (NCBI taxonomy): Bacteria > Bacillati > Actinomycetota > Actinomycetes > Kineosporiales > Kineosporiaceae > Angustibacter > Angustibacter aerolatus. Next base: position 3,091 of record NZ_BAAHBM010000041.1, on the reverse strand, counting down.
AGTGCTACCAATTGGGGCAACCTGGCAAGAAAGATGTGATGTATTCGTGGGACACACTGGTGCGGTGAGCACGCGCGACACCGACGTCGACGCCCCGACCGGGCTGCACGAGCGGGTGCTGGCCACCATCGGGCCGCAGCTGGTCAGCGGCGAGCTGCCCGAGGGCTCGGTGCTGCGCATCGACGAGATCGTGCAGCAGCACGGGGTCAGCCGCACCGTCGCGCGCGACGTCGTGAAGGTGCTCGAGTCGCTGCGCGTGGCCACCAGCCGCCGTCGCGTCGGCGTCACCGTGCGCCCCCGCCGCGAGTGGAACGTCTTCGACCCGCGGATGATCCGCTGGCGCCTGGACGGCGCCAGGCGCGAGGGCCAGCTGCGGTCGCTGAGCGAGCTGCGCCGCGGCGTCGAGCCGGTCGCCGCCGCCCTCGCCGCCACCCGCGCCGACGACGCGCAGGTCGCCGCCCTCACCGCCGCCGTCACCGGCATGGCCGCCACCGGCCGGGCGGGGGACCTCGAGACCTACCTCGGTCACGACGTCGACTTCCACCGCACGCTGCTCGAGGCCTCCGGCAACGAGATGTTCGCCGCGCTCGCACCCGTCGTCGCCGAGGTGCTCTCCGGCCGCACCCACCACCACCTCATGCCAGCCCACCCCGAGCCCGCCGCCATCCAGCTGCACGCCGACGTCGCCGCCGCCGTCCGAGCCGGTGACGCCGCCACCGCCGAGCGGTCGATGCGGGCGATCGTCGACGAGGCGCAGCAGGCGATCGAGCAGGCCTTCCCCGGCTGACGCCTTGACCCTTTGTCGGTCGTCAAGTATCTTCGAGGGGCGTGCTGCAGTAGCGGTACGAAGTGAGCGCGGCAGCCTTCCGGACGGTGGGCGGGCCGCGTTTCGCGCGTTCTGGGCGGCGACGAGCCTTTCCGGGTGACGAGCGGGAATTGGTCCGCCGCCACCGCGGGTTGGCACCGGCATGTCGAAGAACTGGTTCATCACCGGAGCGTCCAAGGGCTTCGGCCGCGAGTTCGCCCTGGCCGCTCTCGAGCGCGGCGACGGCGTGGCCGCCACGGCGCGCGACGCCTCCACCCTCGACGACCTCGTCGAGCGGTACGGCGAGCGCGTGCTGCCGATCACCCTCGACGTCACCGACAAGGCGGCGGCCGGCGCCGCCGTCCAGCAGGCGCACGAGCGGTTCGGGCGGCTCGACGTCGTCGTGAACAACGCCGGGTACGGGCACTTCGGCGCGGTCGAGGAGCTGTCGGAGGCGGACCTGCGCGACCAGCTGGAGACCAACCTCTTCGGCGCGTTGTGGGTCACCCAGGCTGCTCTTCCGTTCCTGCGCGAGCAGCGCGGCGGGCACGTCGTGCAGGTCACGAGCATCGGCGGGATCGGCGCGTTCCCGAACGTCGGCGCCTACCACGCGTCGAAGTGGGCGCTCGAGGGCCTCACCGAGTCGCTGGCCCAGGAGGTCGCCGAGTACGGCATCAAGGTGACGCTCGTGGAGCCGGCCGGGTTCAGCACCGACTGGGCCGGGCCGTCGTCGCGCACGTCCGAGCCGATGCCCGAGTACGAGCACGTCCGCGAGGCCCGCCGGAAGACGTCGGCCGCCCGCACCCCCGGCGACCCGAAGGCCGCGGCGCTCGCGCTGCTCGACGTGGTGGACGCCGACGAGCCGCCGCTGCGGGTGCTGTTCGGCGCCGACGCCCCCAAGATCGTCTACCCGCTCTACGAGCGCCGGCTGGAGCAGTGGAGGCAGTGGGAGCCGACCACGCAGAAGTCGCAGGGCTGACGACGTCGCGCACCGCCCGGGCCGTCGTCCACAGGGCGGCCCGGGCTGTCGGCGGGCGGGGTTAGGGTCGTCGTCGTGTCCACCGCCCTGTACCGCCGCTACCGGCCCGAGTCGTTCGCCGACGTCATCGGGCAGGAGCACGTCACCGGGCCGCTCATGCAGGCGCTGCGCACCGGCCGGGTCAACCACGCGTACCTGTTCAGCGGGCCCCGCGGCTGCGGCAAGACGACGTCGGCGCGCATCCTCGCGCGCTGCCTGAACTGCGAGCAGGGCCCCACCGACACCCCCTGCGGCGTGTGCGACTCGTGCGTGGCGCTGGCCCGCGGCGGGGCGGGCACGGTCGACGTCATCGAGATCGACGCGGCCAGCCATGGCGGCGTCGACGACGCCCGCGACCTGCGCGAGAAGGCGTCGTTCGGTCCGGCGGCCAGCCGCTTCAAGGTCTACATCATCGACGAGGCCCACATGGTCACGGCGGCGGGCTTCAACGCGCTGCTGAAGGTCGTCGAGGAGCCGCCGCCGCACGTGAAGTTCATCTTCGCGACCACCGAGCCCGACAAGGTGATCGGCACCATCCGCTCGCGCACCCACCACTACCCGTTCCGGCTGGTGCCCCCCGCGCGCCTGCAGTCCTACCTGGGCGAGCTGGCCGATGCCGAGGGGGTGCAGGTCGCGAAGGGCGTGCTGCCGCTCGTCGTCCGCGCCGGTGCCGGATCGGTGCGCGACTCGCTGTCGGTGCTCGACCAGCTGATCGCGGGGTCGACCGACGAGGGCCTCACGTACGACGGCGCGGTGGCGCTGCTCGGCTACACCGACTCCGCGCTGCTCGACTCCGTCGTCGAGGCGTTCGCCGCCGGCGACGCCGCCACGGTGTTCCACGTCGTCGACCGCGTGGTCGAGACCGGCCACGAGCCGCGCCGCTTCGTCGAGGACCTCCTCGAGCGGCTGCGCGACCTGGTGGTGGTGCAGGCGGTGCCGGACGGCGCGGGCGCGATCCTGCGCGGGATGCCCGAGGACCAGGTCGAGCGGCTGCGCCAGCAGGCCAGCCACTTCGGCGCCGCCGCGCTCAGCCGGGCGGCCGACGTCGTGGCCACCGGCCTCACCGAGCTCACCGGCACCACCTCGCCGCGGCTGCAGCTCGAGCTGCTCTGCGCACGGGTGCTGCTGCCCGGCGCCGACGGCGAGGCGGGCTGGGGCGCCCGCATCGACCGCATCGAGCGGCGCCTGCAGTCCGGGGTGCCGGTGGCTGCACCCGTTGCGTCCGCACCCGCCGGCGCCGCGGCGCCGACGACGCGAGCGGCGGGCGG
>NZ_BAAHBM010000040.1:0-30932 GCF_054776675.1 Angustibacter aerolatus | reverse complement strand
GCCGCGCCCGCCGTCCGCCAGACCCGCCGCGCCGGTCACCGACCGGCCGCCGCACCCGACCTGGCGGTGCGGCTCGGCGCGACCGGGCTGCTCGTCGGCGCCGCGGCGGCGCTGGCCGTGCGCCTGCTGGCGTAGGTCCCCCGGACGCGACGGGGCCCGGTCGACCGACGTCGACCGGGCCCCGTGCGCACGGACCTACCCCTTGGCCTGCTGGATCCCCTCGGTGGCCTTGGGCAGCACGCTGAACAGGTCGCCGACGACGCCGAAGTCGACCAGCTCGAAGATCGGCGCCTCCTCGTCCTTGTTCACCGCGACGATGGTCTTCGAGGTCTGCATGCCGGCGCGGTGCTGGATCGCCCCGCTGATCCCGTTGGCGACGTAGAGCTGCGGCGACACCGTCTTGCCGGTCTGGCCGACCTGGTTGGCGTGCGGGTACCACCCGGCGTCGACGGCGGCGCGCGAGGCACCGACCGCTGCGCCGAGCGCGTCCGCGAACGCCTCGACCGCGGCGAAGTCGCCGTTCGTGCCGCGCCCGCCGCTGACGACGATCGCCGCCTCGGTGAGGTCGGGCCGGCCGGTGCTGGCGCGCGGGGTGCGCTCGGTGACCCGGGCGGTCTTCGCGGCGTCGCTGATCACCGGCTCGAACACCTCGTCGGCGGCGGCGCCGGGCGCCTCCTGCGGCGTCGCGGAGTTGGGCTTCACGGTGATCACCGGCGTGCCGGTGGTGACCTTCGACCGCACCGCGTACGAGCCGGCGAACACCGACTGCGTGGTGGTGAGGTCGGGGTCGACGGCGACCGCGTCGGTGATCAGGCCCGACCCGGTCTTGATCGCGAGCCGGGCCGCGACCTCCTTGGTCTCGGCGTTGCTCGGCAGCAGCACGGCCGCCGGCGACGTGCGCTCGACGAGCTGCGCCAGTGCCTCGGCGACCGGCGCGACGAGGTAGTCGGTGACGTCGGGCGTCTCGACGCGGTAGACCTTCGCAGCGCCGTAGCGGGCGAGGGTGTCGCGGGCCGCGTCGAACCCGCCGCCGACGAACACGGCCGAGGGCTCGCCGATGGTCGCCGCGATGGTCAGCAGCTCGGTGGTGGTCTTGCGGACGGCGCCGTCGACGTGGTCGACGAGGACCAGGACCTCGGTCATCTCGGTGCTCTCCCTCTCGAGGTCAGACGAACTTGTGGGTGACGAGGTACTCGGCCAGCCGTGCGCCGCCCTCGCCGTCGTCGGTCACGACCTGGCCCTGCTCGCGCGGCGGTCGCGGGGTGATCTGCTCGACCCGGGTCCACGCGGCGTCCAGCCCGACGTCGGCGGCGTCGACCCCGAGGTCGGCCAGCGACCAGGTCTCGACCGGCTTCTTCTTGGCCGCCATGATCCCCTTGAACGAGGGGTAGCGCGGCTCGTTGATCTGGTCGGTGACGCTCACCACCGCGGGCAGCGAGGCGCTGATCCGCTGCGACTCGGCGTCGCCGTCGCGGCGGATCGACACGGTGCCGCCGTCGACCGTCAGCTCGCTGGCGTACGTGACCTGCGGCAGCCCGAGGCGCTCGGCGAGCATGGCCGGCACGACGCTCATCGAGCCGTCGGTCGAGGCCATGCCGGTCAGCACCAGGTCGACGCCGCCGACCTTCTCGACCGCCCTGGCCAGCACCAGCGAGGTGCCGACGGAGTCCGACCCGGCGATGGCGTCGTCGAGCACGTGCACGCCCGAGTGGGCACCCATCTGCAGCGACTTCTTCACGGCGTCGGCGGCCCCGGCCGGACCCATGGTCAGCGCGACCACCTCGCCCTCGCCCGCCTCGACGAGCGTGAGGGCGGCCTCGAGGGCGTACTCGTCCAGCTCGGACAGCCGGCCGTCGACCCCCTCGCGGTCGGTGGTGGCGTCGGCGTCCCGGAACCGGCGGTCCGCCTGGGCGTCCGGCACGTACTTCACGCACACGACGATCTTCATGGTCGGGTCTCGACCTCCTGCGATGTCGGGCCGGCCTGCACGGCCGGGAGTGGACTCCTGCGTCCGCTCGGGACGCCCAGCGTGCCAGTCCCGGTGGGGGACGTCGGCACCGACCGGGGCGCACCGTCGCGGACGCTCACGTTACCCGCCGGTAACGTGGCGGTCGACCCACCTCGGCGGCGGTGACCGGGTGAGGTCGCCCACACGGCCGCCTACGGCTGCAGCGACCGCGCCGCCGCGACCAGCGCCGCGTTCGGGTGGACGTCGGGCAGCGGTGCGCCGTCCGGCAGGTGGTCGGCGTCCTCCAGCCCGATCCGGGTGGCGAGCCCGCGCGCCACGGCGAGCCGAAGCACCGGCCAGGCGCTCGCACCCGCGCCGTGCAGCAGCACCGGCGTGCCGGCCGGCAGCTGGCGCAGCACCGCGTCGGCCGCGGCCTCCGGGTCGCTCACCGCGCCGCCGTCGGTCAGCTCGCCGAGCTCGACGAGCGCCCGCCGGCAGCGCCCGGCGTCGGCCCAGCCGGCCCAGTCGCGCGCGGCCTCCGGCGTCCAGAGCCCGGCCTCGACGCCGACGCCGCGGTGCAGCAGCAGCTCGGCGAGCGCGGCGGCACCCGGTTCGTGCCAGTTCACCGACGCGACGTCGGGCAGCACCTGCCAGCCCCGCACCGCCTCCAGCCGGTCGTGCGACGAGGCGCCCTCGGGCAGCGCCCACGCCCCGGTCGTCACCCCGACCTCGGTGCCCGGCACCGCGGTGCGCACCGCCCGCACGCACGCGTCGACGTGCGCAGGCGCCAGCGAGTCGGCGCCGTCCGGACCCTTGGGGTGCAGGTGCACCGACACCGCCCCGGCGGCCACGGCGGCGGCCGCCTCGTCGGCGAGCTCGTCGGACGTCAGCGTGACGCGCGGGCCGTTCAGGCAGGCCTGCAGCACGCGCTCAGCGGCCCTCGAACTCGGCCTTGCCCGGGCCGCGCTCGACGAACGACGCCATGCCGATCTCGCGGTCGCGGGTGGCGAAGAGCGCGGCGAACTGCGCCCGCTCGATCTCGAGCCCGGTGGCGAGGTCGACCTCGAGGCCGCGGTCGACGGCCTCCTTGGCGGCCCGCAGCGCGTACGCCGGGCCACCGACGTAGCGCTCGACGCGGCGGCGGGCCGCGGCGAGCACGTCGCCCGGCGCGACCACCTCGTCGACCAGGCCGATGGCGAGCGCCTCGGAGGCGTCGACGAACCGCCCGCTGAAGATCAGGTCCTTGGCCCGCGCCGGGCCGATCAACCGCGGCAGCCGCTGCGTGCCGCCGGCGCCGGGGATGATGCCGAGCAGGATCTCCGGCTGGCCGACCTTGGCGTCGTCGCCGCAGACCCGGAAGTCGCAGCACAGCGCCAGCTCGAGCCCGCCGCCGAGGGCGTAGCCGGTGATCGCGGCCACCGTCGGCTTGGGGATCGCCGCGACGGCCGACAGGGACGCCTGCAGGGGGCCGGACCGGTCGACCATGTCGGTGTAGGTCAGCTGCTGCATCTGCTTGATGTCGGCGCCGGCCGCGAAGACCTTCTCGCCGCCATAGACCACCACCGCCGCGACGTCCCGCCGCTCGCCGGCCTCGACCGCCGCCTGGCGGATCTCGTCCTGCACCTGCGCGTTCAAGGCGTTCATCGGCGGCCGGTCGAGCCGGATGGTGCCGATGCCGCCGTCGACCTCGAGCCGGACCAGCTCACCCACGACGTGCCTCCTCGCTGCGTCGGAGCCGGACGACCGCCGGCCAGGAGGCGGACCCTACCGGCGCCGGACCACGGGTACGGGGCGGGGTCAGGCCTGCGACCCGGGGCCCTCGGCCAGCTCGCGCAGCGTCTCCTGCCACACCGTCACGGCCGTGGGCACCAGCTCGAACGACGCCTCGACGAGGGTGCTCAAGGGGGTGCCGGGGGTGACCAGGTGCTCCGCCGAGGCGACCAGCACGTCGCCCGCGAGCACCACCTTGCCGACGGACAACCGCGCAGCCACCGCGTTGCAGGCCCGCAGCCGCAGCAGCTCGTCGGCCTCGTCGACCGGGCCGGCGCCGTCGGCGTCGCCGATGCGCCACTGGCCGAACACGCGCAGCAGCGACACGTCGCCCTCGACGCAGCGCAGGAACAGCTGGTGCCCCTGCACCTTGACGGCCACGTCGCCGTCGTCGTCGATGCTGGGCCGGAACCCCTCGTCGAGCAGGACGTCGAGCACCCGGCCGCGCAGCGGGTGCTGACCGCCGGGCGGCGGGAAGTCGGGCACGGAGGTGGGGTCGGTCATGCGCCCCACGGTAGTCGGCGGCCGCGGCGCGGTGGCCGGGCGGTCAGTGCTCGGTGGGCTCGAGCACGAACACCGGGATCTCGCGCTCGGTCTTCGCCTGGTACTCGTCGTAGGGCGGGTAGGCCTCGACGGCCCGCCGCCACCACTCGGCCTTCTCCTCGCCCTGCACCTCGCGAGCCGTGTAGTCGCGGCGCACCGCGCCGTCCTGCAGCTCGACGCGGGGGTCGGCGACCAGGTTGAAGTACCAGACCGGGTGCTTGGGGGCGCCGCCGAGCGAGGCGACGACGGCGTAGCGACCGTCGTGCTCGACCCGCATCAGCGGCGTCTTGCGCAGCTTGCCGCTGCGCGCGCCGATCGACGTCAGCAGCACGATCGGGCGACCGGCGAGCACGCCGCCCTCGGCACCGTCGGTCGCCTCGAAGCGCTCGGCCTGCTCGCGGGCCCAGTCGCTCGTGCTCGGCTCGTACTCACCCTGCAGCGGCATGACGAGGACGCTACGCCGCGGCCCGCGGCGCGCCGCCGGCGGGCGCCACGAACCGGCGCTGCACCTCGGCGTTGCGGTCGCGCAGCAGGGCGCGCAGCGTGCGGCGCACGAACACGACGTCGGCGACCCGGCCCAGCGGGCCGAGCGGGCTGGTCCAGGTCATGTGGTCGCGGGCGAGCGTGCCGCCGCGGCTGGCCTCGAGCACGTGCTCGTGCCGGAACGATGCGAAGGCGCCCGAGACCATCTCGTCGGTGAACACCGCGCCGGCCGGCGTGTGCTCGAGCCGCACGATCTCGCTGGTGTGGTGCACCGGCACCAGCCCCACCAGCCGCACCGCCCAGGTGACCCGCTCCCCCAGCGCGATCTCGCCCGACGTGCGCCAGCCGGGTCCGCGGTCGAGCGTGCGCACCCGCCAGCGCGCCCCCGCCGCCAGCTCGACGTCGAGGTCGAGGCTGACCCGCAGCACCTCGTCGACGGGCGCGGGCAGCCACTGGCGGTCGGTCAGCTCGGGCACGGACGCATCCTCGCCGGTCGGGCGACACGGCGCCCGCCGGGCCCGCGGTGGCGCGAACCGTGCGGCACGATGCGTGCGTGCCCCCGGACGTGCCACGGCCTCCCGAGCTGCCCCCGCCGCTGGGCGTGCACCTGCGCGCGGACGGCGACGGCGCCGACGTGGCCGTGTACGCCGGGCACGCCGACGCCGTGCAGCTGTGCCTGTTCGACGGGCCCGGCAGCGGCGAGCAGACCGCCGTGGTCGAGCTCACCGAGCACCTGCACGGGGTGCACTTCGCCCACGTGCCCGGCGTCCGGGAGGGACAGCGGTACGGCCTGCGGGTGCACGGCCCCTGGGAACCGTCCGCCGGGCACCGGCACAACCCGGCCAAGCTGCTGCTCGACCCGTACGCCCGCGCCGTCGAGGGCCAGGTGCGGTGGACGCCGGAGGTGTTCGGCCACGCCGTCGGCCCGCAGCTGAGCGGCGACCCCGACGTGCGCGACGACCGCGACTCGGCCGGCTCGGTGCCCCGCGGTGTCGTCGTCGGCGACGGCTTCGACTGGGAGGGCGACGTCGCGCCCGCCGTCCCGTGGTCGAGCACCGTGCTCTACGAGGCGCACGTGCGCGGGCTCACCCAGCTGCTGCCCGGCGTGCCGCCGCACCTGCGGGGCACCTACGCCGGCACCGCCCACCCGGTGGTCGTCGAGCACCTGCAGCGGCTCGGCGTCACGACGGTCGAGCTGCTGCCGGTGCACGCGATGGTGTCGGAGCCGGCCCTGGTGCAGCGCGGCCTGACGAACTACTGGGGCTACAACACGCTGGGGTTCTTCGCGACCGAGCCCGGGTACGCCGCCGCGCCCGACCCCGTCGGCGCCGTCCGCGAGGTCAAGGGCATGGTGAAGCTGCTGCACCGCGCCGGCCTCGAGGTGGTGCTCGACGTCGTCTACAACCACACCGCCGAGCAGGGCCGCGACGGCGCCACCCTGTCGTGGCGCGGGCTCGACAACGCCTCCTACTACCGGCTCGACTCCTACGGCCGCGACGTCGACGTCACCGGCTGCGGCAACACCCTCGACTTCCGGCACCCGCGAGTCGTGCAGCTGGCGCTCGACTCGCTGCGCTACTGGGTCGAGGAGTGCCACGTCGACGGCTTCCGGTTCGACCTGGCCACGGCGCTGGCGCGCGGGCGCGACGACGGCTACGACCCCGACCACCCGTTCCTCGTGGCGCTGCGCTGCGACCCGGTGCTGTCGCGGGTCAAGCTGATCGCCGAGCCGTGGGACGTCGGGCCGCACGGCTGGCGAACCGGGCAGTTCCCGCCGCCGTTCGCCGAGTGGAACGACCGCTACCGCGACACCGGCCGCAGCTTCTGGCTGGCCGACGCCGCGCGCGAGCTGCGGGGCGAGACCGGCCACGGGGTGCGCGAGCTGGCCACCCGGCTCAGCGGCTCGCAGGACCTGTTCGGGCACCTCGACCGCAGCCCGCTCGCGTCGGTGAACTACCTCGCCTCGCACGACGGCTACACCCTCGCCGACACCGTGCAGTACGAGCAGAAGCACAACCTGGGCAACGGCGAGAACAACCGGGACGGGCACGGCGACAACCGGTCGTGGCACCACGGCGTCGAGGGGCCCACCGACGACCCCGACGTGCTGGCCGCCCGCCGTCGCTCGCTGCGCAACCTGCTCGGCACGCTGCTGGTCTCGACCGGCGTGCCGATGCTCGCGGCCGGCGACGAGCTCGGTCGCACCCAGCGCGGCAACAACAACGCCTACTGCCGCGACGACGAGGTGTCGTGGCTGCACTGGGACCTCGCCCCCTGGCAGGACGACCTGCTGGCCACGACGCGGTTCCTCACCAGGCTGCGGCGCGAGCAGCCGGCGCTGCGCCAGCGGGCGTTCTTCGGCAGCCGGCCGCCGCAGGACGACGGCACGGTCGACCTCGCGTGGTTCGGCACCGACGGCGCGCAGATGACGCACGACGCGTGGCACGACCCGTCGACCCGCACCCTGCAGGTGCTGTTCGGCGGCGCGCCGGTCGACGCCGACCCCGTGCTGGTCGTGCTGGCCGGCCGCGGTGACGACACCGTGGTGACGCTGCCGCCGCCGCCCTGGGGCAGCGGCTACCGCCTGGTCTGGGACTCGGCCGACGAGGTGCCGGCTGCCGCCCCCGCCGAGCCCGTGCGCGGCGCCGTCACCGTGACGGCGCGCTCGATGCGCGTCTACCTCGTCGACCGCTGACCGGCCGCGCGCCCTCGGCCCTGGCCGCCCCCGGGCCGCGCCCCGCCCGGCCGCGCCACGACCGGCCGCGCCACGACCGGCCCCGCCACGACCGGCCGCAGACGGCGCAGGCCCCCGCCGTCCGCTCGGTGCGGACGACGGGGGCCTGCGGCCGCTCGTGGGTCAGGCGTTCGTGACGAGCCCCAGCTCGGCCTGGCTGACCAGCCCGGTGTGCTTCGGTAGCACCCGCACGGTGTAGCCGAAGGACCCGGTGCGGGCCAGCCGCAGGTCGCCCTCGAACCGGTGCCGGCCGCCCTCGTACGCCTCGGCGTGCGCGAGCGCGACCGTGCTGCTGTCGGCGATCTCGTCGGCGTAGGTGGCGCGGCCGTGGACGACCTGCACCTCGACGTCCTCCGGTCGCAGACCGCCGAGCGACACGAACGCCCGCACCGACAGCACGTCGCCGACCTGCGGCGAGTCGCTGACGCCGGTCGACTCGACGTGGTCGACGCGCACGCCCTCCCAGCTGCCGCGCACCTGCGCCTTCCACGACGCGAGGTCGCGGGCGGCCGCGTAGCCGTCCTGCGCCAGCGCCCGGGCGCTGCGGCTCGCCGGGGTGTACAGCTGCTCGACGTAGTCGGTGACCTGGCGGGTGGCCAGCACCTTCGGCCCGAGGGTCGACAGCGTGTGCCCGACCATCTCGAGCCAGCGGCCGGGCAGCCCGGTCTCCTCGTCGCGGGCGTAGAACCGCGGCGCGACCTGTCCCTCGATGAGGTCGTAGAGCGCGGCCGCCTCGAGGTCGTCGCGGTGGTCGGCGTCCTCGACCTCGTCGGCCGTCGGGATCGCCCAGCCGTTCTCGCCGTCGAACCACTCGTCCCACCACCCGTCGAGGATCGACAGGTTCAGGCCGCCGTTCAGCGCGGCCTTCATGCCGGACGTGCCGCACGCCTCGAACGGGCGCAGCGGGTTGTTCAGCCAGACGTCGCAACCGGGGTACAGGTACTGCGCCATCGCGATGTCGTAGTTCGGCAGGAACACGATGCGGTGGCGCACGCCGGCGTCGTCGGCGAACCGCACCATCTGCTGGATGAGCGACTTGCCCTTGTCGTCGGCCGGGTGCGACTTGCCGGCGATGACGATCTGCACCGGCCGCTCGGGGTCGAGCAGCAGGGCGCGCAGCCGGTCGGGGTCGCGCAGCATCAGGGTCAGCCGCTTGTACGTCGGCACCCGCCGGGCGAACCCGATGGTCAGCACGTCGGGGTCGAGCACCTTGTCGACCCAGCCCAGCTCGGCCGAGCTCGCGCCGCGGCGGCGCCACGACGCGCGCACCCGACGGCGAGCCTCCACGACGAGCTGCTCGCGCATCTCGCGCCGCGCCGCCCACACGCGGTCGGCGGGGATGCGGCCCACGGCGTCCCACGCCCGCGGGTCGTCGGCGAGCTCGCCGCCGCCGTGCTCGCGCACGAGCTCGAGCAGCCGCCGGTCGACCCACGTGGGGGCGTGGACGCCGTTGGTGATCGAGCTGATCGGCACCTCGGGGTCGTCGAAGCCCGGCCACAGCACGTCGAACATGCCGCGGCTGACCACGCCGTGCAGCTGCGAGACGCCGTTCGCCCGACCGCCGAGGCGCAGCCCCATGACGGCCATGTTAAAGACGCCGGCCTCGCCGCCGGGGTAGTCCTCGACGCCCAGCCGCAGCACCTGCTCGACCGGCACGCCGGGCAGCGCGTTGCCGCCCCCGAAGGCGTTCTGGATCTGGTCGGTGCCGAAGCGGTCGATGCCGGCGGGCACCGGGGTGTGGGTGGTGAAGACGGTGCCGGCGCGGACGGCCTCGAGCGCCTCCTCGAAGGTCATGCCCTGCCCGGTGACGAGCTCGCTGATCCGCTCGAGCCCGAGGAAGCCGGCGTGGCCCTCGTTGCAGTGGTAGACGTCGGGCTGCGGCGCACCGGACAGCCGCGACCACAGGCGCAGCGCCCGGACGCCGCCGATGCCCAGCAGCATCTCCTGCTGGAGGCGGTGCTCGCCCGACCCGCCGTAGAGCCGGTCGGTGACGCCGCGGATCGCGTCGTCGTTGGCCTCGACGTCGGAGTCGAGCAGCAGCAGCGGCACCCGGCCGACCTGCGCGCGCCACACGTGGGCCACGAGCCGGCGGCCGCCGGGCAGGTCGACGGTGACCTCGGCCGGCGTGCCGTCCTCCTCGCGCAGCAGCGCGAGCGGCAGCCCGTCGGGGTCGAGGACGGGGTAGGTCTCCTGCTGCCAGCCCTCGCGGGTCAGCGACTGCTTGAAGTAGCCGGTCTTGTAGAACAGGCCGACGCCGACGACGGGCACGCCGAGGTCGGACGAGGCCTTGAGGTGGTCGCCGGCGAGGATGCCGAGGCCACCGGAGTACTGCGGCAGCACGGCCGTGATGCCGAACTCGGCGGAGAAGTAGGCGATGGACGCGGGGACGCCGGCCTCGCCCGCGGCCTCGGCGTGCTGCTGGTACCAGCGCGGCTGCTCGAGGTACGCGCGCAGGTCGGCGGCGGCGGCGTCGACCCGGGCCACGAAGGCGGGGTCGGCGGCCAGCGCGTCGAGCTGGTCGGTGGTCACGTCGCCCAGCAGGGCCACGGGGTCGCGGCGGACCTGCTCCCACCGTCGGGGGTCGACGGCGGCGAACAGGTCGCGCGTGGGCGCGTGCCAGGACCAGCGCAGGTTGCTGGCCAGCTCCCCGAGCGCGGCGATGGGGGCCGGCAGGACGGTGCGGACGCTGAATCGGCGGATGGCTCTCACAGGCGACGACCCTAGGCGACCGCGGGGCCCCTCGGCACCCGTCTGCACGTCCGGGCTCGGCGCGTCGCCCGTCGTCCCGACCTGTGGACACCGGGCTGTGGACGGAGGGCGCGGGCCGCACGGGGCGACCCCTCCGGGTGCGCGCGCCCTGCAGGTGTCGGTAGCGTCATGGCGGTGATCGGACGCATCCCCGTGCTCGACGTGACCCCCGCCGTCGACGCCGGCCGCTGGCCCGCCCGGGCCGTCGTCGGCGAGGCCGTGCCCGTGCGCGCCACCGTCTTCCGCGAGGGCCACGACGCGGTCGCCGCCACGGTGGTGACCATCGCGCCCGGCGGGGGCGAGCGCCACCGGGTGCGCATGGACCTGCTCGAGCCCGGCCTCGACCTGTTCGGTGCCGACGTCGTGCTCGACGAGCTCGGTCGCTGGCGGTTCCGGGTCGAGGGCTGGTCCGACCCCTACGGCACCTGGGAGCACGACGCGGTGCTGAAGGTGGCGGCCGACGTCGACACCGAGCTGATGCTCGAGGAGGGCGCGCAGCTGCTCGAGCGCGCCGCCGGCGCCCGCGACCGGAGCACCGCGCACGCCCAGGTGCTGCGCGACGCCGCCACCGGCCTGCGCGACACCTCGCGCCCGGCGCAGGCCCGGCTCGCCGCCGGCACCTCCGCCGCCGTGCACGCCGGTCTCGACGAGCTGCCGGTGCGCGAGATGGTGAGCCGCTCGGCCGAGCTGCAGATCGAGGTGCAGCGCCCGCTGGCGCTGACCGGCGCCTGGTACGAGTTCTTCCCGCGGTCGGAGGGCGCCGTCGTCGACCCGGTGACCGGCGAGGCGCGCACCGGCACGCTGCGCACCGCGGCGGAGCGGCTCGATGGCATCGCGGCGATGGGCTTCGACGTCGCGTACCTCACGCCCATCCACCCGATCGGCACCTCGAACCGCAAGGGCCGCAACAACACGCTGCACACCGAGCCGGGCGACCCCGGCTCGCCCTACGCCATCGGCTCCCCCGACGGCGGCCACGACGCCATCGACCCCTCGCTGGGCACGTTCGAGGACTTCGACGCCTTCGTCGCCCGGGCCCGCGAGGTCGGCCTCGAGGTGGCGCTCGACCTGGCGCTGCAGTGCTCCCCCGACCACCCGTGGGTGAGCGCGCACCCCGAGTGGTTCACCACGCGGGCCGACGGCTCGATCGCCTACGCCGAGAACCCGCCGAAGAAGTACCAGGACATCTACCCGCTGAACTTCGACAACGACCCGGACGGCATCAGCCGCGAGGTGCTGCGCGTCGTCCTGACCTGGGTGCAGCACGGCGTCACGCTGTTCCGTGTCGACAACCCGCACACCAAGCCGGTCCGCTTCTGGGAGTGGCTGATCGCGCAGGTCAACGAGCGGCACCCCGAGGTGATCTTCCTCGCCGAGGCGTTCACCAAGCCGGCGATGATGCACACGCTCGGCAAGGTCGGTTTCCACCAGTCGTACACGTACTTCGCCTGGCGCAACGACAAGGAGGGGCTCACCGAGTACCTCACCGAGCTGTCGGGCCGGGCGGCCGACTACATGCGCCCCAGCTTCTGGCCGACCACGCACGACATCCTCACGCCGTACATGCAGTACGGCGGGCGGCCCGCGTTCGAGCTGCGCGCGGTGCTCGCAGCCACCATGTCGCCGACGTACGGGATCTACGCCGGGTACGAGCTGGTCGAGAACGTGGCCCGGCCGGGCGCCGAGGAGCAGGTCGACAACGAGAAGTACGAGTTCAAGCCGCGCGACTGGGCGGGCGCGGAGGCCGCGGGCACCAGCCTGGCGCCGCTGCTCACCCGGCTGAACCAGGTGCGGCGCGCGCACCCGGCCCTGCAGCGGCTGCGCAACATCCGCTTCCACGCGACCGACAGCGACCAGGTGATCGCCTACAGCAAGCGGCTCACCGCGGCGCAGTCACCGACCGGTCACGACGACACGGTGATCGTCGTGGTGAACCTCGACCCGCACGGCGTGCGGGAGACGATGGTGCACCTCGACATGCCGGCGCTGGGCATGGACTGGCAGGACGGCTTCGTCGCGCACGACCTGCTGAGCGACCAGACCTGGCACTGGGGTGAGCACGTCTTCGTGCGCCTCGACCCGCACGTCAACCCCGCGCACGTCGTGCACGTGAGAGGAATCTGAGATGCAGGGACTGAACCTCCCCGCGCAGGGTCTGCGTCACGACCCGGACTGGCACAAGAAGGCCGTCTTCTACGAGGTGCTGGTGCGCGCCTTCGCCGACTCGAACGGCAGCGGCTCGGGCGACTTCACCGGGCTGATCGGCAAGCTCGACTACCTGCAGTGGCTGGGCATCGACTGCCTCTGGCTGCCGCCGTTCTACGCCAGCCCGCTGCGCGACGGCGGGTACGACATCTCCGACTACTGCTCGGTGCTGCCCGAGTTCGGCACCATGCCCGACTTCACCGAGCTCGTGAGCCAGGCGCATGCCCGCGGCATCCGGGTGATCGTCGACCTGGTGATGAACCACACCAGCGACCAGCACGCCTGGTTCCAGGCCAGCCGCAGCGACCCGACCGGGCCGTACGGCGACTTCTACGTGTGGTCGGACACCGACGAGAAGTACCAGGACGCACGCATCATCTTCGTCGACACCGAGGAGTCGAACTGGACGTTCGACCCGGTGCGGCGGCAGTACTTCTGGCACCGCTTCTTCAGCCACCAGCCCGACCTGAACTTCGAGAACCCGGCCGTGCAGGACGCGATGTTCGACGTCGTCCGCTTCTGGATGGACCTGGGCATCGACGGCTTCCGGCTCGACGCCGTGCCCTACCTGTTCGAGGACGAGGGCACGAACTGCGAGAACCTCCCGGCCACGCACGAGTTCCTGCGCCGGCTGCGGGTGATGGTCGACACCGAGTTCCCCGGCCGGATCATGCTCGCCGAGGCGAACCAGTGGCCGCAGGACGTCGTGGAGTACTTCGGCACCGAGGAGGAGCCGGAGTGCCACATGTGCTTCCACTTCCCGGTGATGCCGCGCATGTACTACGCCATGCGCGAGGAGTCGGCCAAGCCGATCGTCGACATCCTGGCCGAGACCCCCGACCTGCCCAAGCACGGTCAGTGGGGCACGTTCCTGCGCAACCACGACGAGCTGACGCTCGAGATGGTGTCGGTCGAGGAGCGGGCCGCGATGTACGGCTGGTACGCCCCCGACCCGCGCATGCGGGCCAACATCGGCATCCGCCGCCGGCTGGCGACGCTGCTCGACAACTCGCGGGCCGAGATCGAGCTGATGAACGCGCTGCTGCTGTCGCTGCCCGGCAGCCCCTGCCTCTACTACGGCGACGAGCTCGGGATGGGCGACAACATCTGGCTCGACGACCGCGACGCGGTGCGGACGCCGATGCAGTGGAACCCCGACCGCAACGCCGGCTTCTCCTCGGCCGACCCCGGCAAGCTCTACCTGCCGACCATCCAGTCGCTGCAGCACCACTACAACAGCACCAACGTCGAGGCCCAGCTGGCCTCGAAGTCGTCGCTGCTGCACTGGACCCGCGGGATGCTGGCGATCCGCAAGCGCCACCCCGTCTTCGGGCTCGGCCGCTACGTGAACGTCGAGACCGACAACCCGGCCGTGCTCGCGTTCCTGCGGGTGCTCGACGACACCGACGCCTCGGGCGAGACGCCCGAGACGGTGCTCTGCGTCAACAACATGGGCTCCACCCCGCAGGCGGCCACGCTGCAGCTCGGCGACCACGCCGGGCACCTGCTCGACGACCTCTTCGGTGGCTCCGGCTTCCCGAAGATCGGCGACGACGGCCGGCTGACGCTGTCGCTGGGCTCGCGCGACTTCTTCTGGCTGCGCGTCAACCGCGAGGGCGCACCGTGACCGACCTGCACGAGCTGCTGCTCGACTGGATGCCGCGCCAGCGCTGGTTCGCGGCCAAGGGCCGTGGCCTGCGGCTGGTCGGCGACTCGGCGGTGACGCTCGCTCGCCAGGGCGACACGGTGGTGGTGCTGCACCTGGTGGAGGTCGAGCTGGGCGACGGCACGCGCCAGACGTACCAGGTGCCGCTGGTCCTGCGCCGGTCTGCGCCGCGCGAGGACGACCCGGCGGCCGGGTCCGGCGACGACACCGTCGGCGCGACGGAGGGTGCGGGCCAGGCGGCGCCCGGGCTGCTCGGCACCGTGCGGGCACCGGACGGCGGCAGCTGGCACGTGCACGACGGCCCGCACGACCAGGCCTTCGTCACCGCGCTGATGACCCTGGTCGACGCCGGCGGCGAGGCCGAGGGCGCCGGCATCGAGGTGCGGGGCGCACGCGTGCCCGGCGGCCGTCCGGTGCTGCCGGTGCGCGGCAGCCGCGTGCTCGACGGCGAGCAGTCGAACACCTCGGTGATCGTCGACGGGCCGGAACCGTTGATCTGCAAGGTGTTCCGCGTGCTCGCCCCCGGCGACAACCCCGACGTCGTGGTGCAGTCCGCCCTCACCGAGGCCGGGTCCACGACGGTCCCCCGGGCCGCCGGCGTGCTCAGCGGCACCTGGGGCGCGGGCGACGGGCACCTCGCCTTCGTGCAGGAGTTCCTGCCCGGCACCCGCGACGCCTGGCGGGTCGCGCTCGACGCCGTGCGCGCCGGTGCCGACTTCAGCGCGCAGGCCCACGGTCTCGGTGCGGCGACCGCCCGGGTGCACCTGACCCTGGCCGAGGCCTTTCCCACCGTGGCCACCGACGACGCGCGTCGCTCGACGCCGGTCGAGACGCTGCGCGGCCGGCTCGCCGAGGCGGTGCGCCGGGCGCCCGAGCTGGCGGCCCGCGAGGCCGCGGCCCGCGCCGTGCTCGAGGACCTGCCGCCGGCCGCCGCGCTGCCCGCGCTGCAGCGGGTGCACGGCGACTACCACCTCGGCCAGGTGCTCGACGCCGGACCGGTGCGCGGGTGGGTGCTGCTCGACTTCGAGGGCGAGCCGCTGCGGCCGCTGGCCGAGCGGTCCGAGCCCGATCTGGCGCTGCGCGACGTCGCCGGCATGCTGCGCTCGTTCGACTACGCGGCCGGGCACGTCGTCGTCGCGGCGCCCGACGGGTCCGCCGTCGACCCGGCGGCGCTGGCCGAGCAGGCCGAGCGCTGGTCGGCGTCGTGCCGCGACGCGTTCTGCCGCGGCTACGCGACCGTCGCCGGGCACGACCCGCGCGAGGACGCCGCGCTGCTGCGCGCGCTCGAGCTCGACAAGGCCCTGTACGAGGTCGTCTACGAGACCGCCAACCGACCCGCGTGGCTGCCCATCCCGCTGCGCGCCGTCGACCGACTGCTGGGCGCCGACGCGGCGGCCCGGCCCACCAGCGACGAGAGGCGGTCCGACGTGACCCCGACCGAGCGACCCGGCACCGAACCCGGCACCGACCCCGGCACCCCGGCCACTCCCCAGACCGCCACGACGTCGACCGCGACGACCACCACGTCGACCGCGACGCGGACGGACGACCTCGAGGTGCGCCCGTCGGTGCGCCCGGTCGGCCGCGACGAGCTCGACCGCCTGGTGTCGGGCGACGTCGGCGACCCGCACGCGGTGCTCGGCATGCACCCGCACGAGGGCGGCATCACGCTGCGCACCCTGCGCCCGCACGCGGCCTCGGTGCTCGCGGTGCTGCCGGACGGCAGCCGCACCGAGCTGGAGCACGAGCACGAGGGCGTCTTCGTGGGCATCGTGCCCGCGACCGAGGTGACCGACTACCGCCTCGAGGTGCGCTACGACGACGGCGAGCCGCAGCTGGTCGACGACCCGTACCGGTTCCTGCCGACGCTGGGCGAGGTCGACCTGCACCTCATCGGCGAGGGACGGCACGAGCAGCTGTGGAACGTGCTCGGGGCGCACGTGCGGCGCTACCCCGGCAGCATGGGCGAGGTCACCGGCACGTCGTTCGCGGTGTGGGCGCCGCACGCGCGCGCCGTCCGGCTGGTCGGCGACCTGAATCACTGGGACGGCCGCCAGCACCCGATGCGGTCGCTCGGCTCGTCCGGCGTGTGGGAGCTGTTCGTGCCCGGCGTCGGCGCCGGCTCCCGCTACAAGTTCGAGATCACCGGGGCCGACGGCGTCCGCCGCGAGAAGGCCGACCCGATGGCCCGCGCCGCCGAGCAGCCGCCGGCCACCGCGTCCGTCGTCACCGAGTCGGCCTACGAGTGGGCCGACGACGAGTGGATGACCCGCCGGGCGCAGACCGACCCGCACCAGGGGCCGATGTCGACGTACGAGCTGCACCTCGGCTCGTGGCGCGAGGGCCTCGGCTACCGCGAGATGGCCGACCAGCTGGTCGACTACCTGCTCGAGACCGGGTTCACGCACGTCGAGCTCATGCCCGTCATGCAGCACCCCTACGCGCCGTCCTGGGGCTACCACGTGACCGGCTACTACGCGCCGGACGCGCGCTTCGGCAAGCCCGACGAGTTCCGGTACCTCGTCGACCGGCTGCACCAGGCGGGCATCGGCGTGATCCTGGACTGGGTGCCGGGGCACTTCGCCACCGACCCGTGGGCGCTGGTGCAGTTCGACGGCATGGCGCTCTACGAGCACCCCGACCCCCGCCGTGGCTGGCACAACGAGTGGGGCTCGTACATCTTCGACCTCGGCCGCCCGCAGGTGCGCAACTTCCTCGTGGCCAACGCCATCTACTGGGCCGAGGAGTTCCACTGCGACGGCCTGCGCGTCGACGGCGTGGCCTCGATGCTCTACCTCGACTACTCCCGCAAGGAGGGCGAGTGGCTGCCGAACCAGTACGGCGGCCGCGAGAACCTCGAGGCGGTGCAGTTCCTGCAGGAGACCAACGCGACCCTCTACAAGCGGGTGCCCGGCGTCGTCACGATCGCCGAGGAGTCCACCGCGTGGCCGGGCGTCACCCGGCCGACGCACGTCGGGGGCCTCGGGTTCGGGCTGAAGTGGAACATGGGCTGGATGCACGACAGCCTCGACTACGTGGCGCACGAGCCCGTGCACCGGCAGTACCACCACCACCAGATGACGTTCTCGCTGATGTACGCCTGGAGCGAGAACTACGTGCTGCCGATCAGCCACGACGAGGTCGTGCACGGCAAGGGGTCGCTGCTGCGCAAGATGCCGGGCGACCGGTGGCAGCAGCTCGCGACCGTGCGCGCCTACCTGGCCACCATGTGGGCCCACCCCGGCAAGCAGCTGCTGTTCATGGGGTCGGAGTTCGCGCAGGAGGCCGAGTGGGCCGACGGGCACGGCCTCGACTGGTGGCTGCTCGACCAGCCGGCGCACCGCGGGGTGCTGAACGCCGTCACCGACCTCAACGCCCGCTACCGCGAGCTGCCGGCGCTGTGGTCGAACGACCTGTCGCCCGACGGCTTCCGGTGGATCGACGCCAACGACGCCAGCAGCAACGTGTTCTCGTTCCTGCGGTTCGGCACCGACCCGGGCGACGTCGTCGCCTGCGTCGTGAACTTCTCCGGCTCCCCCCGCGAGGGGTACCGGCTGGGGCTGCCCTCCGCCGGCCGCTGGGACGAGGTGCTGAACACCGACGCCGAGCGGTACGGCGGGTCGGGCGTCGGCAACCTCGGCGCGGTCGAGGCCGTCGACGAGAGCTGGCACGGGCTGCCGGCCTCGACGACGCTCGTGCTGCCGCCGCTGGGTGCGGTCTGGCTCCGGCCGGCGGTCGCCACCGACGACTGAGCCGCACGGGTGCACCGGGCAACGGGTCGTGCGCGGAGAGTTGCGCGCACATCCTCCCGGAGGCGGCCGTGCGTGCGATGATCCCTGCGACATCGCGGAGGGACGTGCGTGACCGGTCGGACGGCACCCAGCTCGCGGTCGGCTGCCGAGCAGGCGCTGCGCCGCCTGGCGACCGTGCCCGACGCCAGGTACGAGGAGCTGCTGGCGGTGCCCGCCGAGCACGCGCTGCACGAGCTCGAGGCGCTGTCGGTGTCGCTGTCGCACTGGGAGCGCGACCGGGCGCTGCTGCGCACGCTGGTCAACGTGGGATCGCTGCTGCCGCACGAGCAGCGCTTCCCGCGGGACGAGGTGTATCCCGCCGCGGTCGACGACGCCATCGCCCGGATCAACGACGAGCTGCCGGCCAGGTTCGAGCCCGGCTCCCCCACCATGCGCGCCATGGGGTACGAGACCCCGCGCATCGGGATGAGCGTGCCGCTGCGGGTCGACGGCCGGCTCTGGGGCGAGCTGTGGGTCACCGACCTGCCCGAGCCCGAGCCCGGCCGCCCCGACGACCGGCTGGCGGACGCCGCCCGCCTGGCCGACGAGCTGACCGGCATGATCGCGGTGGCGGAGCGGCTGCAGCGCATGGCGCGGATGGCGTTCGCCGACCCGCTCACCGGCGTCGGCAACCGCCGGGCGATGGACGACGCGCTGGCCGAGCTGCTGCGACCCGACGGACCCGGCGCGACCGTCGTCATGGTCGACGTCGACGATCTGAAGCTGATCAACGACCTCGGCGGCCACGTGGCGGGCGACCGGGCCATCGTCGGGGTGGCCGACGCCCTGGCGCGGGCGGCCACCAGCCAGGTCGGCAGCCTGGTGTCGCGGGTCGGCGGCGACGAGTTCGTCGTGCTGCTGCGCGGGCCCGACCGCACCGCCGCCATCGAGGTGGTCGACGCCGCCGCGCGCCGGCTGACCCAGCTGCCGGAGCCGGTCGGGATCAGCTGTGGCGTGGCCGCCGTCGCTGCGGGGGCCGCACCGGCCGACGCGCTCGCCGCGGCCGACGCCGCGCTGTACGGCGCGAAGGCCCGCGGCGCGCTGCTCATGGTGAGCTCCGACGTCACCGGCGCCCCGATGCCGCGCCCGCCGCGCAGTCGCGGCCGGCGGGCCGCCGACCACGGGCCGCTCGCGCCGGCCCAGCCGCTGCGCCGCACACCGCCCGCGCTGGAGCCACCGGCCGACGACGACACCGCCGTGGCGGCGGTCACCGCGCTGGCGTCGATCGGCGCCGCGCTCGCCGAGGCACCCAGCAGCACGCGCTCGCGGCTGGCGCACCTCGCCGAGCACCTGCTGGTGCCCTTCGGTCTCGAGCACTGGTCGATCAGCCGCAGCGACCTCGACGGTCCACGGCTGCTGCGGGTCAGCACGATGGCGGTGCGGCAGACCATGCCCCTGGACCACGACCGGTTCGACCTGCACGTCGACACCAGCTTCCGCCTCGACGACTTCCCGCTCACCCGCCACGCCATCGAGCAGCACCGCTGGTTCTGGGTGGAGCGCGACGACGAGCAGGCCGACCCGGCCGAGCGGCAGGTGCTGCACGAGATGGGGTCGGCCTCGGTGGTGGCGCTGGGCTGCCACGACGAGCGCACCGGCTGGCTGCTCGAGCTGTACGGCGCGCGCCCGGGTGCCGGCGTCCGCACCCTCGGTCACGTGGCGAGCGTGTGCCTCAGCGCGCTGCTCCGGCGTCCGGTGACCCCGCTGCCGGTCGCCGCCCACCGCGCCTGAGCGGCCGCGCACCGCTCGACGCGCGCACGCGGCGACGACAGGATGGGCGCCATGACGCACCCACGCGCCGGACAGCCCGCGCAGCCCGAGGACCTCGTCGACACCGACGCCCTGCTCGCCGCCTACGACGACGTGCAGCCCGACCTCGACGACCCGGCGCAGCGCGTCGCCTTCGGCACCTCCGGGCACCGCGGCTCGAGCCTCGACGGTGCGTTCAACGACGCGCACATCGCGGCCACCACGCAGGCGATCGTCGAGTACCGGGCGGCGCAGGGGGTCGACGGGCCGCTGCTGATCGGCCGCGACACGCACGCCCTCTCGCTGCCGGCGTGGCGCACCGCCCTCGAGGTGCTGGTCGCGAACGACGTCGAGGTGCTGGTCGACAGCGCCGACGGCTACACCCCCACGCCCGCCGTGTCACACGCCATCCTGCGGTTGAACCGCGAGGGCGGGCACGGCGACGTCGACGGCATCGTGGTGACCCCGTCGCACAACCCGCCCCGCGACGGCGGCTTCAAGTACAACCCGCCGCACGGCGGCCCGGCCGACAGCGACGCCACCGGCTGGATCCAGGACCGCGCGAACGACCTGCTGCGAGCGGGACTCTCCGGCGTCCGGCGGGTGCAGCAGGCGGCGGCGCTCGACGCGGTGGGGCGCTACGACTTCCTGACGCACTACGTCGACGACCTGCCGTCGGTGCTCGACGTCGACGCGATCCGATCCGCGGGCGTGCGCATCGGGGCCGACCCGATGGGCGGTGCGAGCGTCGCGTACTGGGGCGCGATCGCCGAACGCCTCGGCATCGACCTGACCGTCGTCAACCCCGAGGTCGACCCGCAGTGGGCGTTCATGACGCTCGACTGGGACGGGAAGATCCGGATGGACTGCTCGTCGCCGTCGGCCATGGCGTCGCTGATCAGCCGCAAGGACGCGTACGACGTCTCCACCGGCAACGACGCCGACAGCGACCGGCACGGCATCGTGACGCCGGACGCCGGGCTGATGAACCCCAACCACTTCCTGGCCGTCGCGATCCAGTACCTGTACGGCCACCGCGACGGCTGGGCCCCCGGCACCGCGATCGGCAAGACGCTGGTGTCGTCGTCGATGATCGACCGGGTCGCGGCCGACCTCGGCCGCCGGCTGATCGAGGTGCCGGTCGGCTTCAAGTGGTTCGTGCCCGGCCTGCTCGACGGCTCGGTCGGCTTCGGCGGCGAGGAGAGCGCCGGCGCGTCCTTCCTGCGCCGCGACGGCTCGGTGTGGACGACCGACAAGGACGGCCTGCTGCTCGCGCTGCTGGCCTCGGAGATCCTCGCCGTCACCGGCAGGACGCCCTCGCAGCACTACCGCGAGCTCACGGAGCGCTTCGGCGACCCGGCGTACGCCCGCGTCGACGCCGCCGCCACGCGCGAGCAGAAGGCGACGCTGTCGAAGCTGTCGCCGGAGGCCGTCACCGCCACCGAGCTGGCCGGCGAGCCGATCGTCGACAAGCTGACCCGCGCGCCGGGCAACGACGCGGCCGTCGGCGGGCTCAAGGTCACCACCGAGTCGGCCTGGTTCGCCGCCCGGCCCTCGGGCACCGAGGACGTCTACAAGATCTACGCCGAGTCGTTCCGCGGACCCGAGCACCTGGCGCAGGTGCAGGCCGCCGCCCGCGAGGTGGTCGACGCCGCGCTCGGGGCGTGAGCGACCCCGCCGGGCCCCGCATCCGCCTGCGGCCCCAGCCGGGCGCCGACGCCGCGTGGGACGCCGGAACGGTGGCCGTTCACGAGCTGACCCGGCTCGACGGCGCGCCCGACGTCGGCGCGCTCGGCACGCTGGGGCTGCAGCGCGTCGGCCCCGGGCGGGCTCGGGTCACCTGCACGGTCGAGGCCGAGCACCGACGACGCGGGGTCGCCACGGCGGCGCTGGCGGCAGCGGCCGCGCACGCCTCTTCCGCGCTGGGCGTGCACCGCCTCGAGGCGCTGGTCGCGTGCGACGACCTGCCCGGTCTGCGCACGGCGCGGGCCGCGGGGCTGCGGCGCGAGGGCGTGGCGCGGGCGGTGCTGCCCACCCCGGGCGGGGGCTGGAGCGACGCGTGGCAGCTGGCGCTGCTGGCGAGCGACCCGACCGACCCCGTCGAGCGCCGGTGGGGTGCGGTGCGCGCCGAGCTGCCGCGCCGGCTGGTGGCCTCCGGTGTCGTGGCGCGCGACCGCGAGGGCCGGGCGCTCGTCGTCGAGCCGACGTACAAGGAGCACTGGGAGGTGGTCGGTGGGCTGGCCGAACCCGGTGAGGGGCTGCGCGAGGCGGCGATGCGCGAGGTGCTCGAGGAGGTCGGCGGCGTGCTGCCGGTCGGCGAGCTGCTCGCCGTCGACGCGGTCGGTGGTCGCGACGGGGCGCCGGGCTTGCTGGCGTTCCTGTTCGACGGCGGGGTGCACGACGCCGGCCTCGCGACGCGGCTCGCGTTCACCGACGGCGAGCTGGCGTCCGCCGCGTGGGTCGACGCCGACGGCGCCCGCGCCCGCCGCGGCCCCCGGCCCGGTGCCCGGCTCGCCGCCGTGCTCGACGCGTTCACGACCGGCCGGCTGCCCGACGTCCCGCTCGTGCTGCGCGACGGCGTCCCAGAGCCCTGACCGTCCACGACGCCTGCTGCCACGGCCGGACGTCGCAGGTGGCGGCAGGGTGCACTGCTGCACGGGGCCTCGGCACCGTTCGAGGGGTGTGCACGCCCCTCGGAGGGTGCCGCAGCCACGTTCACGTGGCCCGCGGACCCCGGCCCGGCGGCAGGACGGCGGGGGCGGCGCGGGGCCTAGAAGAGCGCGGCGGTCAGCGCGCGACGGGCGCGGACGACGCGCTCGTCGGTGGCGCCGACGATCTCGAACAGCTCGAGCAGGTGGGCGCGCACGGCGTCGCGGTCGTCGCCCGCGGTGACCCGCACCGTGTCGACCAGCCGGGCCAGGGCGTCCTCGACGTGACCGCCCAGCACGTCGAGGTCGGCCGCCAGCAGCTGGGCGGCGACGTCGGTGGGGGCGGCGGCGGCCGCCGCGCGGGCGGCCTGCAGGTCGGCGCCGCGGGTGCGCTGCAGCAGGTGCACCTGGGCCAGCCCGGCGCGCGCCATGTCGTCGGTCGGCTGCTGGGCGAGGGCCTGCTGGTAGTGGCGCTCGGCGGCGTCGAGGTCGTCGGCCTCGATGGCCTCGTACGCGGCCTGGTGCAGCGGCGGCAGCTCGGGCTCGGCGTCCTCGCTCGCGACGTCGGCAGCGGCGTCGGGGGCGCCCTCGACGCGGCCGGTCACCCCGTTGGCCTGCGCGACCCGCAGCAGCTCGTCGAGGTACTGCCTGGCCTGGTCGTCGGGCACCGCGCCCTGGAAGAGCGGGATCGGCTGCCCCTTGACCACGGCGATGACCACCGGCACCGACTGGGCCTGGAAGACCTGGGCGATGCGCGGGTTGACGTCGACGTCGACCTTCGCCAGCAGCAGCTGCCCGGCGTACTCGGTGGCCAGCCGCTCGAGCGTCGCGTTCAGCTGCACGCAGGGCTCGGCACCCTGCACGTACAGGTCGACGAGCACCGGCACGGTCATCGACCGCTCGACGACGTCGCGCTGGAAGTCCTGCTCGAGCACGTCGATCACGTACGGCGAGGCGGTGCTCGCGCCCGGGCCGGCGGCCTCGGCCTGCCGACGGCGCTCGCTCTGCGCGGCGACCGCGGCCAGGTCGATCGCGCCGCGCATGGGGATGGAGGGGCCTGGCTGGCTCATGGTCGCGATCCTCTCACGCGGGCGCGCGCCGTCAGGAGGCGGTGACCTTCGTCGGCAGCTCGCTGAAGCCGACCACCCGGGCGTCGCCGGCGCCCTTCGGCGGCAGCACCATCGCCACCATCTGCACGGTGGTGACGTCGGCCTTCTTCCGGATCTGCTGCAGCTTGCCGTCGGCGAGCGCCGCGTACGCCGCGGGGGGCTTGATGGTGCCGGCGCCCTTGCGGACGGTGAAGACGTCGTGCCGCTCGATGACGCCGACCAGCAGGGCGCCGCCGTCGGCCGTGCGCACCACCTCGAGGTCGTCGTCGCTCGCGGCGTGCGTCTGCCGGTAGCGCGCGACCTTCTCGACGCCCTTGCGCTGCTTGGCCGACTCGCCGCGCACCTGGTCGACCACGACGTCGTCGGCGAAGTCGGTGCCGCCGCTCGTGCCGGTCTGCAGCAGCTTCGCGTAGTCGCGCAGCGCCCGCTCGGGCGTGGCAACCAGGCCCTCGACGTCGGGCGCGAGGGTGGCCGCGCCGCGCTCGTTCGGCGCGGTGGCGGGCAGCTCGGCGCCGGGTAGCAGGTCGGCGCGGGCCGCGACGCGGTAGGGCGTGCGGACGTCGGGCGTGCTGAGCACCGACAGCTGGGCGGTGGGCCCGCCCTCGGGGGTGCCCACGGCGAGCAGGGTGCGCGGGAAGTCGCGGCCCGCGGTGACCACGACGCGCGACGGCGGGGCGTACTGCTCGAGCGCACCGCCGGATCGGTCCTTCTCGGGGTCGAGCACCTGGGCGACGGTGTACGTCGGTCCGGCGACGTCGAGGGCGAGGCCGGTGTAGGCGGTGCGCGCGGCGGCGGTGGTCTGCACGGCGTCGGCCCGCTCGGCCTGGGC
The DNA here is from genome assembly GCF_054776675.1 of Angustibacter aerolatus. Classification (NCBI taxonomy): domain Bacteria; kingdom Bacillati; phylum Actinomycetota; class Actinomycetes; order Kineosporiales; family Kineosporiaceae; genus Angustibacter; species Angustibacter aerolatus. Next base: position 6,709 of record NZ_BAAHBM010000040.1, on the reverse strand, counting down.
CAGCGCGCGGCCGGCGATCTCGACGGCCTGCTGCGGCTGCAGCACCGCGCGGTTGCTGAGCACGGCGGTGTTCTGCTCGAGGCCGAGCAGGCTCTGGGTCGAGCAGCCGCCGAGGGCGGCGGCGGCCAGCGCCGCGAGCGCGACGGGGCGGACGGCACGGGCGACGCGGGTCACGGGACCGCCTGCAGCGAGGGCTCGGCCGGCTCGGCCGGTCGGGCGGGTGCCGCACGTCGTGGCCGGAGCACCCGGCGCAGCAGCAGGGCCAGGCCGAGCAGCAGCAGCCCGGGGAGCACGGCACCCCAGGCGAGCAGCCGCCACGACCCCTTGGTCCAGGTGACCTCGACGTCGAGGGCGGGCATCGCCTGGTCGCCGGCGGGCAGCACCACGACCGACTCGGCGCCCCGGGTGGGTCGCCAGCCCAGGCTCGCCGTGCCGGTGCCGCCGTCGCGCTGGTGCCAGACGTCGAGGCTCGCCGGGTCGGGGACGTCGGGCTGCTGGGTGCCGGGGCGGCCGGGCGGGGCGCTGACGTCGAGGTGCCGCGCGCCGTCGAGGCCGCCGACGGTCACCGACGGCGTGCCGCGCAGCAGGGCCGCCGCGTCGTCCGGACGGCTGCGGCCGAGGAACAGCTGCGCGCCGGGGTCGCCCACCGCGGTCACCCGCACCTCGACCGACGGGCCGAGCACGCTGGACAGCGCGGGGGCCACGACGACGCCGGACCGGCCGGGCGGCACCGAGCCGCTCGCCGTCCAGCTGCCGCGCGCGCCGACGAGCACGGCGCTCATGACGCCGAGCAGCAGCACGGTGAGGCCGAGCAGCTGCAGCAGCCACGGCACGCCCAGGCGCACCGCCGCGGTGGTCCGTCGCACGGGTGCTCCCTTCGTGGCTGGCTGGCGGGCAGGTCAGCCGTCGAGGGTAGCCGCCGCACCTGGGCAGCCGAAATCGCCGGGACGCCGGACCGCGGCCGGACCGCGCGACCCGGTCAGAACCGGGCGGGCTCGCGGTACGAGCCCCACTCCTCGCGCAGCACGCCGCAGATCTCGCCGAGCGTCGCCTCCGCCCGCACGGCGTCGAGCATCGGCGGCACCAGGTTGCCGTCGCCGCGGGCCACCTCGACCATCGCCGCCAGCCGCTGCCGCACGAGCGCCTCGTCGCGGGCGGCACGGCGCTCGGTGAGCACCCGCACCTGCTCGCGCTCGACCTCGTGGCTGACCCGCAGGATCTCGAGCTCGCGGGCGAGCGACTCGGTGTGCACGTTGACGCCCACCACCTGCTTGTCGCCCTTCTCCAGCGCCGTCTGGTACCGGAACGCGGCCTCGGCGATCTCGCCGGTGAACCAGCCGTCCTCGATGCCGCGCAGGATGCCGCTGGTCATCGGGCCGACGTCGTGCTGCACGGCGCCGTCGGCGTCGCGGTCGCGGCCGCGCTCGCCCATCTCGCGGATGCGCTCGAAGACCGCCTCGGCCTCGGCCTCGATGCGGTCGGTGAGCTCCTCGACGTACCAGCTGCCGCCGAGCGGGTCGGCGACGTTCACCACGCCGGTCTCGGCCATCAGCACCTGCTGGGTGCGCAGCGCGATCTCGGCCGACTCGTCGGTCGGCAGCGCGAGCGTCTCGTCGAGGGCGTTGGTGTGCAACGAGTTCGTGCCACCCAGCACCGCCGCGAGCGCCTCGACCGCCGTCCGCACGACGTTGTTCACCGGCTGCTGCGCGGTGAGCGAGACGCCGGCGGTCTGGGTGTGGAAGCGCAGCCACTGCGCGCGGTCGGTCGTCGCACCGTAGACGTCGCGCAACCAACGGGCCCAGATGCGCCGTGCCGCACGGAACTTGGCGATCTCCTCGAAGAAGTCGACGTGCGCGTCGAAGAAGAAGCTGAGGCCCGGGGCGAAGCGGTCGACGTCGAGCCCGCGCGACAGGCCGAGCTCGACGTACGCGAAACCGTCGGCCAGCGTGTACGCGAGCTCCTGCGCGGCCGTCGAGCCGGCCTCGCGGATGTGGTACCCGCTGACGCTGAGCGGCTTGTAGGCGGGGATGCGCTCGGCGCAGAACTCCATGAGGTCGCCGATGAGGCGCAGGTGCGGCTCGGGCCCGAACAGCCACTCCTTCTGCGCGATGTACTCCTTGAAGATGTCGGTCTGCAGGGTGCCGTCGAGGGTGGAGAGGTCGACGCCCTGCCGCTCGGCGGCCACGAGGTACATGCAGAACACCGGCACGGCCGGTCCGCTGATCGTCATGGACGTCGTGACGTCACCCAGCGGGATGCCGGCGAACAGCGTCTCCATGTCGGCCGCGGAGTCGATCGCGACGCCGCAGTGACCGACCTCGCCGAGGCTGACCGGCTCGTCGGAGTCGCGGCCCATGAGCGTCGGCATGTCGAACGCGACCGAGAGCCCGCCGCCGCCGCGCGCCAGGATCATCCGGTAGCGCTCGTTGGTCTGCTCGGCGCTGCCGAAGCCCGCGAACTGCCGGATGGTCCAGGTGCGACCGCGGTAGCCCGTCGGGTAGAGCCCGCGGGTGAAGGGGTACTCCCCCGGCCAGCCGATGCGGTCCATGCGCGGGTCGTCGACGCCGGGCGGCGGCCCGTAGACCGGCTGCACCTCGCTGCCCGAGAGCGTCGTGAAGTCGGCGTCGCGCACCCGCCCCTTCGCCAGCGCCTCGTCGTACCGCTGCTGCCAGCGCCGGCGGCCGGCCTCCACGTCGTCGTGAGAGCTCATGCGCGCGATGGTACTAGGACGTCCGAGTACCTGACCCGGCTCGACCGCCTAGGCTCCGGCGGTGGACGTCGGACCGGTGCGCGCGGCGTACGACGCGGCGGCCGACCGCTACGCCGAGCTGTTCGACGGCGCCTGGCGACCGGACCCCGCCGACGAGGCGTTCGTGCGCCGGCACCTGGTCGGCCTCGACGGCCCGGTGCTCGACGTCGGCTGCGGCCCGGGGTGGTGGACGGCGCACCTGCACGGACTCGGCGCGCGGGTCACCGGCGTCGACCCGGTACCGCGGTTCGTCGTGCACGCCCGCGCCCACCACCCGGGGCCGGCGTTCGGCGTCGGCGCGTTCGACGACCCCGGCGTACCCGACCACTCGCAGGCCGGGGTGCTGAGCTGGTACTCCACGATCCACCTGTCGCCGGCCGAGCTGCCGGCGGCGCTCGCCGCCCTGCGCCGCCTGCTCGTACCCGGGGGCGTGCTCGTGCTCGGCTTCTTCGACGGCGCCGAGGTCGCACCCTTCGACCACGCCGTGACCACCGCGCACCACTGGCCGGTCGACGTCCTCGCGCAGCGACTCGCCGACGCCGGTCTCGTCGAGGTCGACCGGCTGCAGCGCACCACGCCCGAGCGTCCCGACCGCCGGTACGCCGCGCTGGCCGCCCGCGCGGTCTGAGCCTCAGCCCTCGACGTCGGCCAGCTCGTCGACGTCGGCGAAGTCGGCGAAGTCGCCGGCGTGCACGCGCACCTTGCGCAGCAGCGTGAACAGCTGCTCGCGCTCGTCGGCGTCGAGCGCCTCCAGCCCGAAGTCGAGGGCGGTGATCGCCTCGGTGGCCGCCTCGACGACGGAGCGTCCGGCGTCGGTGATGCCGGCCAGCGTGCCGCGGCCGTCCAGCGGGTTCGGGGTGCGCTCGACCAGCCCGGCCTGCTCGAGCCGCTGCACGATGTTGGTGACGGACGTCGGGTGCACCATCAGCCGCTCGCCGATCTTCGACAGCGGCAGCCGGCCCTCGCGGCTGAACGTCAGCAGCACCAGCGCCTCGTAGCGGGCGAAGGTGAGGCGGTGCGGCCTGAGCGCCTCGTCGTACCGGGCGATGAGCAGCTGCTGCACGCGCATCACCGAGGTGGCGGCGGCCATCGAGTCGTCGTGCCGCCAGCGCCTGCGCCACGACCGCCGCGCGCGGTCGACGGGGTCGAAGGGCAGCAGCAACGGCTTCGGCACGGCGGCAACGCTAGCGGCGGCACCACGCGACCGGCCGGGGCGTCTCGCAGGTCGGCCGCCCCGCCCCGCAGGGCGTCAGGGCAGCGGGCGGCGCCAGTGCGGGACGCCGTCGTCGAGGTGCAGCTCGCCGTCGCAGGCCGCGGCCGCGTCGGGGTCGTGCGTGGCCATGACGACGGCGGCGCCGCGGGCGGCCTCGGCCCGCAGCAGGTCGACGACGCGGGCCCGGTTCGTGGCGTCGAGCTCGCCGGTCGGCTCGTCGGCCAGCAGCACCCGCCCGGCCTGCGCCAGCCCGCGGGCGACGGCCACCCGCTGCTGCTGGCCGCCCGACAGCTCCTCGACGAGCTGGTGCCCGGCCTGCCCGAGACCCACCGACTCCAGCGCCGCCAGGGCCCGCGCGCGGGCCTCCGCGGGCGGCACCGAGCCGGCGAGCAGCGCCACGAGCACGTTCTCGGACGCCGTCAGCACGCTGGCCAGCCCGTTGCCCTGGGGCACCACGACGACCCCGCGCCCGGCCGCGGCGTCGCGGTCGCCCAGCGGCTCGCCGTCCAGCACGACCGTGCCGGCGTCCGGACGCCGCAGCCCGGCGAGCGCCCAGAGCAGGGAGGTCTTGCCCGCGCCCGAGGGTCCGGTGACGGCGAGCACCCGGCCGGCGGGCACCCGCAGGTCGACGCCGCCGAGCACGGTGCGTCCCTCGTGCACGACGGTGACGCCGCTCGCCTCCAGCAGCACGCTCACGCCGGCTCCTCCTGCTCCTGCGGCACCAGGGTGACGACGCCGTCGGCGAGCGCGACGCGCAGCAGGGTGCCGGGCGGCACGGCCTCCAGGACGTCGGGCGGCAGCGCGATCGACCCGTCGCGGCCGACGACCGCGAAGTCCTCCCCGCGGCGCCCCTCGGACCCGACGCGGCCGTCGCGGATCGTCACGGTGCGCGGCAGCCGCTCGGCGACCTCGGGGTCGTGGGTGACCGCGACGACGGTGGTGCCCGCCAGCCGGTTCACGTCGTCGACGGCGGCCAGCACCTCGTCGCGGCCGGCGTGGTCGAGCTGGCTGGTCGGCTCGTCGAGCAGCAGCAGGCCGGGCCGGGCGCCCAGCGCGACGGCGACCGCCAGCCGCTGGCGCTGTCCGGGGGCGAGCTGCCGCAGCGGGGTGCGCGCCTCGGCGGCCAGCCCCACCAGCCCGAGCACCTCGGTGGGGTCGGGCAGGTCGGCGCGCCCGACCGACCGCGCGCCGCGCTGGGCGAAGCGCACGTTGTCGATCGGGTCGGCGTACGGCAGCAGGTTGCGCATGGCGCCCTGCACGACGATGCCGACGTCGCTGGCGCGCATCCGGGCCAGGCCGCGCTCGTCGAGCCGGGTGAGGTCGTGGTCGCCGACGCGCAACCGTCCGGCGCTCGGCCGCAGCAGCCCGGCGAGCAGGTTGAGCAGCGTCGACTTGCCCGAGCCGGACGGGCCCAGCAGGCCGACCACCTCGCCCGAGGCGATGTCGAGGTCGACGCCGCTGAGCGCCACCACGTCGTTGCCCTCCAGCCGGTAGATGTGCACGAGCCCGTGCGCCGCGACGTCCAGACCGCTCATGACCTCACCGTCCTCCCTCTCGGACCCGCTCGACCCGGTTGCCGCGGCCCTGCACCCGCGCGACGCCGGCGGCGAGCAGCGCCAGCCCGGCGGCGACGGCGGCCAGCGTCCACGCGAACGACACCGGGTCGGGGGTGTCGCGCACGCTCAGCACCTCCGACGGCAGGTCGAAGAGCGGCAGCACCGGCAGCAGCGCCCACGACGCCACCGCGGCGGCGACCGCACCGACCACCAGCCCGACGCCGACGCCGCCCAGGTGCTCGACGAGCAGCGCCGCCCGCAGGGTGCGGTCGCGCACGCCGACCGCACGCAGCGCCCCGGCGTCCGTCGCCCGCTGACCGGCCCCGACGAACGCCGTCACCAGCAGCGCGCCGGCCGCCACCAGCACCGCCACGAGGGCGCAGACCAGGAAGAGCAGCAGCGCCAGCACCGCGCCGTCGCGGCTCAGGACGTCGGACGCCGCCGCCGCGCTCGACCGCCCGGTGACCCGGACGCCGTCCCGGCCGAGCGCCGTCCGCAGCCGCTGCTCGGCGGCCGGGTCGTCGCGACCCAGCCACACCTGGAGTCCCTGCGCCGCAGGGGTCTCGGTGCCGCGCAGCGCCAGCTCGAGGTCGACGACCGCGCCGGTGCGACCGAGCCCCGGCACGAACGCCGCGGTGCCCGTGGGCGCGACCCGCTGCGGCCGGGCGTCGAGGCCGGTGACCGGCACCACGCCGTCGCCCGCCGCGGTGCGCGGACCGACCACGGCGGGCAGCGGGTCGGGCGCGTCGGTGTGCACCACCCGGGCGGGCACGCCGCCGGGTGTCGACAGCTCGACGTCGAGTCCGGCCGCGCCGCGCCGCAGGGTGACTGCCGCACCGCCCTGCTGGGGGGTGCCGGCGCGCCAGGCACCGGGGGCGTCGAAGGCGGCGGTCGCGCCGGGCGTCGTCAGGTCGGTGAGCCGCAGCCGCGCCGTCGCGCCCTCGAGGTCGGTGCCCGGGTGCGCGACGGCGACGCCGATCAGGCGGCACCCGGGCGCGCAGCCCGCCGGGACGGTGCCGCGCAGCCGGCCCGCACCGCTCGGCAGCCGACCGAGCGGCACCTCGCGCCAGGCGTCGCCGACGGCGACGGTCAGGGTGGCGGTGAGCGGCGAGGGGCTGCGCGCCTGCTCGACGGCGACCCCCACGGTGACCGGGCCGGGGCGCACCGTCAGCGGGGCCGGGGCGGCGCCGC
>NZ_BAAHBM010000039.1:0-31042 GCF_054776675.1 Angustibacter aerolatus | reverse complement strand
CGGCACGGCGGTGCCCGGCTCGACACGCTGCTGCTGGCGCCGCTGCGGCAGCGGCTGGACGGCCACCGCGACGTCGTGCTCGTGCCCACCGACACCCTGCACGCGGTGCCGTGGTCGCTGCTCCCCTCGCTGGCCGACCGCGACCTGCACGTCGCGCCGTCCGGCAGCGCCTGGGCCCGGGCGGCCGCCCGCCCGGCGCCGTCCGGGCCCGACGTGTACGCCGCCGGGCCCGGGCTCGAGCACGCGGACGACGAGGTCACGGCCCTGCACGCGATCGGGGGCGGCGTGCTGCTGCGCGGGCCCGCTGCGACGGCCGGGGCGGTGCGCGAGGTCATGGAGGGTGCCCGGCTGGTGCACGTGGCCGCGCACGGCAGCTTCGACGACGACAGCCCGATGCTGTCGAGCCTGCACCTGGCCGACGGGCCGCTCAACGTCTACGACCTCGAGGGCCTCGCCCAGCCGCCGGGCACGGTGGTGCTCGCCGCCTGCCACTCGGCGGTCGCGCGGGTGCACCCCGGCGACGAGCTGCTCGGCGTGGCCGACACCCTGCTGCGCCTCGGTACCCGCACGGTGGTCGCGACCAGCATCCCCACGCCGGACGCCGAGACCGCGGTGCTCGTGCAGGCGTTCCACGCGGGGCTCCGGGCGGGCCGCGCGCCGGCGCCGGCGCTGCGCCTGGCGCGGGCGCAGCTCGACCACGACGAGCCGGCCGCGCTCGCCACCGCGGCCGGCTTCGGCGTGTTCGGCGCCTGACCTCGGCCCGACGGGCTCAGCGAACGCTCGCGGCCGGCTCGAACCAGCCGCCGAGCCCGGGCCAGTCGGGGTGCTCGGGCAGCTCGGCGACGAACGCCTCGGACACCTGGCGGGCGTCGGCCCCGGCGCCGGCCGCGACCACGCGGCGGGCGATCTCGGCGGCCACCAGCGGTGCGGCGAACGACGTGCCGCTCCACCGCGCCCAGCCGCTGAACTCGACGTCCGCCTCGCTGCCGCTGCCCGGCCAGGTGCCGTGCACGTAGCTGCTGGCCAGGCCGACGCCGGGCGCCGCCACGTCGACCCAGTCGCCGTAGTTCGTGAAGCGGGCCGGTCGGCCGGTCTCCGGGTCGTACGCCCCGACGGCGACCACCGACGGCAGGGCGGCGGGCCAGAACGGCCGGCTGCTGCGGTTGTTGCCGGCCGCGGCGACCACGACGCGGTCGCGGGTGACGGCGGCGACGGCGCGGGCCAGGGCCAGCGGCAGCCGGTCCTGGCGGGTGTAGCCGCCGAGGGAGAGGTTCACGACGGGCGCGCTGGTCGACAGCAGGCCGAGCGCGATGCTGGTGTCGTCGCCGAAGCCGTCGCTGTCGAGCACCCGCTGCTGCTCGGTCGCCAGGCCCGGCGCGACGCGCTGCACGAGCCCGGCGATGAAGGTGCCGTGCCCCGCCTCGGCGTCGAGGTAGTCGTCGTGGTCCTCGTCGAGCGGGTCGACGTCGGCGTCGTCCAGCCCCAGCACGCTGGCCCGCACCTGCGGGTCGACCTTCGCGGCGAGGCCGGTGTCGAGCACCGCCAGCGCCGGCGCCGACGGGTAGCCGCCGCCGGGCAGCTCCAGCGCGTCGCACCGCTCGGGGTCGGATCCGGGACCGCCCTGGTAGAGCGGTTCGCCGGTGAGCACGTAGTTGGGGCTGACCCACGAGCCCGCCCGCGCGGCCTGCGCCTTCAGCTCGCGGGCCAGGGCCGGCAGGTCGACGCCGCCACCGCCCACGTGCCACACCTCCACGTCGGCGTCGTGCCCGGCGAAGCGGTGGTTCGTCTCGGCGTGCCGCTCGGGCGTCGCGCCGACGTCGGCCGCGTGCAGCACGTCGCGCCCGCCGCGGTCGACCAGCAGCTGGCGCGGCCGGAACAGGTACCCGCCGTCGAGGTCGGTGCTGCCCACCCGGTCGGGTCGGGTGCGGTTGCGGGCCGGCGGGTGGTGGGCCATGCGGTTCCTCCAGGTGCGGGGACGGTCGATGGTGGCGCACACCGCCCGCGACCGGAAGGGCCGACGGGCAGGCGGGCGCGCGGGTGCGGTCAGGCGGTCAGAGGGGACGGGCCGTCAGGCGCGCTCGAGGCGGCACAGGTCGTCGTGGGTGACGAGCGCGTGCACGCTCCAGCCCTCGGTGCGGGCCAGGCGGCAGGCCTCGAGCAGCTGCCGCCCGGCGGGCGTGGTGGTGCCGATGCGCCGCCAGCCGGCGCCCTCGAGGTAGGCCCACGAGCACGCCGACCGTCCCGCCGACGTCCAGACCCGCAGCACCCGGCGGTCGTGCAGCACCGCGGGGGAGTCGGTGCGGTGCGGGGCGATGGCGGTGACGGTCATGGCGTGCCTCCTGCGGCGGTGCGGCTGCTGGGGGCCCGCACCGTGCGGACCCACCGGAGCAGAGCGCCCCGTCGCCGCCCTGATACGCCGGGCGGCCAGGAGATCTACAGCTGGTCGGTCGCGAAGGTGTCGCAGGCCTCGAGGGTGCCCTCGGTGTAGCCGCGGGTGAACCAGCGCTGCCGCTCCGCCGACGACCCGTGCGTCCAGGTCTCGGGGTTCACGCCGCCGCCGGACTGCTGCTGGATGCGGTCGTCGCCGACGGCGGACGCGGCCGACAGCGCCGACGCGACGTCCTGCTTCGTCAACGGCTGCAGGAACGGGTCGCCGTCGACGTCCTGGGTGCTCGACGCCGCCTTGGCCCACATGCCGGCGTAGCAGTCGGCCTGCAGCTCGGTGCGCACCGAGCCGCCGGTCGCGCCCGATCCCTGCTGGGCGCGGCCGAGGTCGCCGAGCAGGTCCTGCACGTGGTGGCCGTACTCGTGGGCGACGACGTACTCCTGTGCCAGCGCTCCGTCGTCCGCGCCGAACCGGGTGGTCAGCTCGTCGAAGAAGCTCGCGTCGATGTAAGCCAGCTTGTCGCTCGGGCAGTAGAACGGCCCGACGGCGTTGGACGCCGTGCCGCAGGCCGACTGCGTCTGCCCGGAGTAGAGCACGGTGCGGGCCTGCACGTACTGCGTCCTCGCCTGCTGCGGCAGGGCGGTCGCCCAGAACGCCTGCACGCTGTTCACCGTGCCGACCACGCGGCACTCGACGTCCCTGTTCGCGTCCTCGCCGGTGCGGCAGCGCGACACGTCGCTCGTCGAACCCGGCTGCGGGTCGCTGCCACCGTTCAGGAGCGACGACGGGTCGGTGCCGGTCAGCAGCGAGATGACGATCACCACCAGCAGGGCGCCGCCGCCGAGGCCGCCACCGACCGCGACGCCCCTGCCGCGGCCGCCGCTGCTGACCTGGCTGGTGTCGAGGTTCGCGTTCGGATCGAAGGTCACGCGAGCAGCGTAGGATGGATCCCGAGATCGGCCAGACGCCCGACCAGTGCAGTGACGGTGTTGCTCCGCCGTCCGCCCGCGTCCACCTGAGGGGTCGTCCGTGATCACCGCGTCGAACATCGAGCTGCGCGCCGGCGCGCGCGTGCTCATCGAGCAGGCCTCGCTGCGCGTCGCCCAGGGCGACCGCATCGGGCTGGTCGGCCGCAACGGCGCCGGCAAGACGACGTTCACCAAGGTGCTCGCCGGCGAGGGGCAGCCCGCCGCCGGCACCGTCACCCGCACCGGTGAGGTCGGCTACCTGCCGCAGGACCCGCGCACCGGCGACCTCGAGGTGCTGGCCCGCGACCGCATCCTCGCCGCGCGCGGTCTCGACGTCACGATCCGGAAGCTGCGCGAGGCCGAGGTCGACATGGCCAGCGACGACGACGCCGTCCGCGACAAGGCGATGACGCGCTGGGGGCGGCTCGACGCCGAGTTCGAGTCGAAGGGCGGGTACGCCGCCGAGAGCGAGGCAGCCAGCATCAGCAGCAGCCTGTCGCTGCCCGAGCGCGTGCTCGGTCAGCCGCTGCGCACCCTCTCCGGCGGTCAGCGCCGCCGGGTCGAGCTGGCCCGCATCCTGTTCAGCGGCGCCGACACCCTGCTGCTCGACGAGCCGACCAACCACCTCGACGCCGACTCGATCGCCTGGCTGCGCGACTACCTGAAGGCGTTCTCCGGCGGGCTGATCATCATCAGCCACGACGTGGCGCTGCTCGAGGTCGTGGTCAACAAGGTCGTGCACCTCGACGCCAACCGCTCGGCCCTCGACCTCTACAACGTCGGCTGGAAGACCTACCTCGCCCAGCGGGAGACCGACGAGAAGCGCCGCCGGCGCGAGCGCGCCAACGCCGAGAAGAAGGCGTCGACGCTCATGCTGCAGGCCGACAAGATGCGCGCGAAGGCCAGCAAGGCGGTGGCCGCGCAGAACATGGCCAAGCGCGCCGAGCGGCTGCTGTCGGGCCTCGACGACGTGCGGGCCAGCGACAAGGTCGCCAAGCTGCGCTTCCCCGACCCGGCGCCGTGCGGCCGCACCCCGCTCACCGCCGAGGGGCTGTCGCGCTCGTACGGCTCCCTCGAGGTGTTCACCGACGTCGACCTCGCCATCGACCGCGGCAGCAAGGTCGTCGTGCTCGGGCTGAACGGCGCCGGCAAGACGACGCTGCTGCGGATGCTCGCCGGCATCGACCCGCCCGACACCGGCGAGGTGCTGCCCGGCCACGGCCTGCGGCTCGGCTACTACGCGCAGGAGCACGAGACGCTCGACACCTCGCGCAGCGTGCTCGAGAACATGCGCTCGGCCGCACCCGACCTCGGCGACACCGAGGTGCGCAAGGTGCTCGGGTCGTTCCTGTTCAGCGGCGACGACGCCGAGAAGCCGGTCGGCGTGCTGAGCGGCGGCGAGAAGACCCGCCTCGCGCTGGCCACGCTCGTGGTGTCGGCCGCCAACGTGCTGCTGCTCGACGAGCCCACGAACAACCTCGACCCGGCCAGCCGCGACGAGGTGCTCGGCGCGCTGCGCAGCTACGCCGGGGCCGTCGTCCTGGTGACGCACGACGAGGGCGCGGTGCACGCGCTCGAGCCCGAGCGCGTGCTGCTGCTGCCGGACGGCGACGAGGACCTGTGGAGCCCCGAGTACGCCGAGCTCGTCGCCCTCGCCTGACACGCTGCGTGACCGCGCAAGGTCACGATTCGGGCAGAACGGTGGATATTCGCGACCTCAGGGCGCACAGTGGTCACCTCGGGTCGACAGGAGGGGAGCCACGTGGCGGAGGTCAGGAAGTTCGCGCGGATCACCGGCGAGGCCCGCACGCAGATGTCCCAGCACGTCGTCGCCGAGTACAACCAGGGCCACAGCATCCGCGAGATCGCGGAGGAGACCGGCCGCTCGTACGGGTTCGTGCACCGCGTCCTGCGCGAGAGCGACGTGACGCTGCGCGGTCGCGGCGGGCCGACCCGCCGTCCGCGCCGCTGAACCGCGCCGCACGGCGCACCGGTCGACGACGATTGTCGGACGTGGCGCCTAGAGTCGCCGCGTGACCGTGTCCGAGCCCCTGCCACGCCTCGATCCGGCGCTCATGCGCGCCGGCCGGGTCGGCGTGCGCCGCCACGGGCCGGTGCTGCACGTGCTGCTCGACCGGCCCGAGGCGCGCAACGCGCAGACGCCGGCGACGTGGCGCGCGCTGGCCGCCGTCGGGCACCACCTGCCGCCCGAGGTGCGCGTCGTGGTGCTGCGGGGCGCGGGCGCGTCGTTCAGCGCCGGTCTCGACCGCGCGATGCTGGGCGGTGGGCTGCCGGGTGAGCCGGGGCTCGCCGAGCTCGCGACGCTCGACGACGCGGCGCTCGACGCGGCGATCGCCGGGTTCCAGCGCGCCTTCACCTGGTGGCGCCGGCCGGACGTCGTGACCGTGGCCGCGGTGCAGGGCCACGCCGTCGGTGCCGGGTTCCAGCTGGCGCTGGCCTGCGACCTGCGGGTGGTCGCCGACGACGTGCGGTTCGCGATGCGCGAGACGTCGCTCGGGCTGGTGCCCGACCTCGGCGGCACCGGGCCGCTGGTGCGGGCGGTCGGCTACCCGCGTGCGCTCGAGCTGTGCGTGACGGGGCGCTGGGTCGGCGCCGAGGAGGCGGTCGCCACCGGGCTGGCCCAGCTCGCGGTGCCGGTCGCCGCGCTCGACGGGCTGGTCGACGACCTGGTGGCGGCCCTGCTCGCGCCCGACCTCGACGCGGTGCGCGAGGAGACGGCGCTGCTCGACGGCGCCGAGCACCGGTCCGAGCGCGACCAGCTGGCCGCCGAGCGGGCCGCGCAGGGGCGGCGGCTGCGTTCGCTGCTGGCGCAGCGGGCCACCGGCGGGAAGCGCGCTCCCGGCGGCGGCGTTGCACCGCCGGACCAGAGCGAGGAGCAGGCGTAGATGTCGATGATGGGTGGGGCCGGCTGGCAGACGATGCGGTCGATGCGCCGCGACCCCAGCGTGGCCAAGGCGACGCTGAGCAAGGGCGTGTGGCGCCGGATCGCCGGCTTCGCCGTGCCCTTCCGCAGGCAGATCACGGTGTTCCTGGCGCTGGTGGTCGTCGACGCGCTGCTCGTGGTGGCGACCCCGCTGCTGCTGCGGCGGATCATCGACGACGGCATCGGCGGCCGCGACCGCGGGCTGATCGTCACGTCCGCGCTGCTGGTCGCCGGCATCGCGTTGATCGACGCCGTGCTCGGGCTGCTGATGCGGCTGCTCTCGGCGCGCATCGGCGAGGGCCTGATCTACCGGCTGCGCGTGCAGGTGTTCGAGCACGTGCAGCGCATGCCGATCGCGTTCTTCACCCGCACCCAGACCGGCTCGCTGGTGTCCCGGTTGAACAGCGACGTGGTCGGCGCGCAGGCCGCGTTCACCGGCACCCTGTCGTCCGTCGTCTCGAACGTCGTCAGCCTGGTGATCGTGCTGGTGACGATGCTGCTGCTGTCGTGGCAGATCACCGTCGTCGCCCTGATCATGCTGCCGCTGTTCGTCATCCCCGCCCAGCTGCTCGGCCGGCGGCTGGCGAAGATCAGCCGCGAGTCGATGCAGCTGAACGCCCAGATGGGCCAGACGATGACCGAGCGGTTCAACGTCTCCGGCGCGCTGCTCGTCAAGATCTTCGGTGACCTTCCCCGCGAGACCGCCGCGTTCGCCGGCAAGGCCGAGCGGGTGCGCGACATCGGCATCACCCAGGCGATGTACGGCCGGCTGCTCTTCACCGCCCTGACCCTCGTCGCCTCGCTGGCCACCGCGCTGGTCTACGGCGCCGGCGGCTGGCTGGTGCTCGAGGGCGGACTGACCGCGGGTGCGCTGGTCGCGATGGCGGCGCTGCTCGGCCGGCTCTACGGCCCGCTCACCGCGCTGTCGAACGTGCAGGTCGACGTGATGACCGCGCTGGTCAGCTTCGACCGGGTGTTCGAGGTGCTCGACCTGAAGCCGCTGGTCGACGACCGCCCGGGCGCCGTCGCGCTGCCGGCCGGCCCGACGTCCGTCGAGCTCGACCACGTGGCGTTCCGCTACCCGCGGGCCGACGAGGTGTCGCTGGCCTCGCTCGAGTCGGTCGCCGTGCTCGACACCGCCGACTCGCAGCAGGTGCTGCACGACGTGTCGTTCCACGTCGAGCCGGGGCAGACCGTCGCGCTGGTCGGGCCCTCGGGTGCCGGCAAGACGACGATCACCGGCCTGGTGGCCCGGCTGTACGACGTCCAGGAGGGCACCGTGCGGGTCGGCGGGCACGACGTCCGCGACGTCACCCTCGCCTCGCTGCACCGGGCGGTCGGCGTGGTCAGCCAGGACGCCCACCTCTTCCACGACACGATCCGGGGCAACCTGCTCTTCGCCCGGCCCGAGGCCACCGACGCCGAGCTCGAGGGTGCGCTGCGCGACGCGCAGATCTGGCCGCTGGTCAGCGCCCTGCCCGACGGTCTCGACACCGTCGTCGGCGACCGCGGGCACCGGCTGTCCGGTGGTGAGAAGCAGCGCCTGGCGATCGCCCGGCTGCTGCTGAAGTCACCTGCGGTCGTCGTGCTCGACGAGGCCACGGCGCACCTCGACTCCGAGAGCGAGGTGGCGGTGCAGCGGGCGCTGGCGACGGCGCTCGAGGGCCGCACCGCGATCGTCATCGCGCACCGGCTGTCGACCGTGCGCGAGGCCGACCAGATCCTCGTGGTCGAGGACGGCCGGGTCGTCGAGCGCGGCCGGCACGCCGAGCTGCTCGCGCTCGGTGGCGTCTACGCCGACCTGTACCGCACCCAGTTCGCCCAGCAGGACGAGCGTCCGGCCGCCGGGGTGCTGGCGGGTCTGGGCGACGAGCCCGGGGTCACAGCGCGCGGGTAGCCCCGCCGTCGACCGGGATCGCCGCACCGGTCAGGTACGACGCGGCCGGCGACAGCACGAACGTCGCGACCCGGCCGAACTCCGCCGGCTCGCCGTAGCGGCGCAGCGGGATGCCGGCCTCCGAGTCGCGCCGGTTCGACGCCGGGCGCCCGCTGGCCTCGTCGAGCTCGCGCACCCGGTCGGTGTCGATCCGCCCGGGCAGCAGGGCGTTCACCCGCACGCCGCGCGGCCCCGCCTCGTCGGCCAACGTCTTCACCAGCATGGCCAGCCCCGGCCGCAGGCCGTTCGACACCGCCAGACCGGCGATGGGGGAGCGCACCGAGGTCGAGAGCACGAGCACGATCGACGAGCCCTCGACCGACGTCGCGTCGATCACCGCGCGGGCCAGCCGCAGCGGGCCGAGGAACACGCTGTCGAAGGCGCTGCGCCACTGCTCGTCGGTGATCTGGTCGGTGCTGCCGGGCGGCGGGCCGCCGACGCTCACCAGCGCGCCGTCGATGCGGCCGTAGCGGGCCATCGCCGACGCGCAGAGCCGGCCGGGCAGCTCGGGGTCGGTGAGGTCGCCGGGCACCGCCAGCACCGTGCCGGGGGGCGCCTGCTGCACGAGGCCGTCGAGCGCCTCGGCCTTGCGGGAGCTGACCACCAGCCGGGCGCCCTCGGCGAGCAGCTGCTCGGCGCCCGCTCGGCCCAGCCCCCGCGACGCACCGGTGACGACGTACACGCGATCGGCCAGCCCCAGGTCCATGGTCCTACTGTCCCAGATCGTCCTCGTCGTCGGC
Source organism: Angustibacter aerolatus (assembly GCF_054776675.1). NCBI lineage: Bacteria > Bacillati > Actinomycetota > Actinomycetes > Kineosporiales > Kineosporiaceae > Angustibacter > Angustibacter aerolatus. The sequence continues at coordinate 22,068 of NZ_BAAHBM010000039.1, read as the reverse complement.
GTCCCAGATGCGACGGCGTCTCGGGCGCGCCGGCCGCGGTGCCGGGGCGGGGTCGCCGTCGACGGTGTCGGCCGCTTCCAGCCGGTCGGCTGCGAGCCGCAGGCGGTGCCGGCGCAGCCACAGCGGGAACCCGAGCCCGAGCGTCGCGAACAGCAGCCACTGCACCGCGTACGAGAAGTTCACGCCCTCGCCGCCGTCGACCTCGGGCGGGTCGAGCGGCGCGGGTGCCGTGGCGGGGCCGGGCTGCTCGGTGAGCAGCGCGCCGTACGCCGGCACGAGCGGGCTGGCCGACCCGGTGGGCAGGCCGGCCAGCCGCGCCACCTCCGGCAGGTCGATCGTCGCCAGCTGACCGGCCGGCAGCGTGCCGGCGCGCGGCGGCTCGCCGCGCCGCAGCATCACGGTCACCCGCACGTCGCCGCCCGGCGCGGCCGGCACCGCGTCGGGCCGGTCGCCCGGCCGGTCGCCCTGCGTGCCGCCGGGGATCCAGCCGCGGTCGACGACCACGGTCGTGCCGTCGGCCGTGGTCAGCGGCACCAGCACCTCGTACCCGTACGTCGGCTGCCCGGTGCCGCCGTCGTGCGGCCGGTTGCGCACCAGCAGCGTGCGGTCGACGTCGTAGCGCCCGGCCACCTCGACGCGCCGGTAGGTGAGCTGCGGGTCGAACGTCGTGGGGCCGCCTCGGGCGGGTGGCCGCAGCAGCTCCTCGAGCGGCACCACCCGCGCTGCGGTGTTGCGCTCGACGAGGTCCGACTTCTCGTGCTTCGCCTCGTACCGGTGCCACTGCCAGCGCCCGAGGAACGCGCACGCCACCGCGAACACCAGGGCCAGCGCCCACAACCCGACGGTCTCTGCCGTGCTCAGCGGCGCCGTCCGCACCGACGCCGCCGGCTGCCGCCTCGGCGTCGCGGTCGAGGCCCCGGACGTCACCCCTCGACGGTATCCCGGCGCCGCACCGCCCCGACGTCCCGCCCCGCTCGCCTCCCGCCACCTGCTGCCGAGTTGTCACCTCCTGGGGTCCGGGCGGGTGCTCCGTGCCCCGGAAGTGGCAGCTCGTCGGGTGCGGCGTCCGGGTGGCGGGGGCGCATCGTCCAGCGGTTGACCGTTGGAGTCCGTACGATGAGGCGGTGACGGACCTGGTGCGCGACCCGGCGGTGCTGCCGCTCGCGGACGGCTTCGGGCGGGTGCACAGCGACCTGCGGGTGTCGGTGACCGACCGGTGCAACCTGCGGTGCACGTACTGCATGCCGGCAGAGGGGCTCGACTGGCTGCCGCGCGCCGAGCTGCTGACGTTCGAGGAGCTGACACGCATCGTGCGGGTCGCGGTCGACCTCGGCGTGCGCACCGTGCGGCTGACGGGCGGCGAGCCGCTGCTGCGGCGCGGACTGCCCGACCTGGTGGCCCAGTTGGCGGCGCTGACACCGCGCCCGCAGCTGGCGATGACGACGAACGGCCTCGGTCTCGACCGCCTCGCCGGGCCGCTGGCCGACGCCGGGCTCGACCGGGTCAACGTGTCGCTCGACACCGTCGACCGCGAGGCGTTCCACCGGCTCACGCGACGCGACCGGCTGCCGGACGTCGTCCGCGGGCTCGAGGCGGCGGCCGCGGCCGGGCTGCACCCGGTGAAGGTCAACGCGGTCGCGATGCGCGGCGTGAACGACGAGCACGTCGCCGACCTGCTCGACTGGTGCCTGCAGCGCGGGTACCAGCTGCGGCTGATCGAGCAGATGCCGCTCGACGCCCAGCACGCCTGGCAGCGCGACGCGATGGTCACGCAGGCCGAGATCCTCGAGCGCCTGTCGGAGCGCTTCACGCTGTCGACGCCACCCGGGCAGCGGGGCAGCGCCCCGGCCGAGACGTGGCTGGTGGACGGCGGGCCGGCCACGGTCGGCGTCGTGGCCAGCGTCTCGCAGCCGTTCTGCGGCAGCTGCGACCGGCTGCGGCTCACCGCCGACGGGCAGCTGCGCTCGTGCCTGTTCGCGCGCGACGAGGACGACCTGCGCGGCCCCCTGCGGTCCGGGGTCGACGACGAGACGCTCGCCGTGCTCGTCCGGCGCCTCGTGTCGTCGAAGCGCGCCGGCCACGGCATCGACGACCCGTCCTTCCTGCAGCCGCAGCGCCCCATGTCCGCCATCGGCGGCTGACGCACCACCTGCCGCTCGGGCAGGCTCGCACTCGTGGCCGACGCCCGGGCAGGTGGCTCACCCCGCCGAGTTGCGAGCAGTGGTTGCCCGACCGCGCCTGCGAGCAACCACGAGTCGCATCTCGGCACGAGGGGACGGCGGAGGAGGGGGCCCGACGCCGGGCGCACCGACGCGGCGAGTTGCCACTTCCGGGGCATGAAGAGGGCCCCGGTGCCACAGGAGTGGCAACTCGGCGGGGGACGGGTGCGGCGGGAGCGGGCGCCGCGGCGGGGTGGTGCGGCGTCAGGCGGTGGGGGGTGCGGGGGCGACCACGGGGGCGGGCTCGACCTCGCGGAGGAAGCCGCGCAGGGTGAGGAAGTCGCTCAGGTGCTCGCGGTGGTCGTCGCAGGCCAGCCAGGTCTTGCGGCGTGCGGGCTCGTGCAGCGAGGGGTTGTTCCAGCGCAGCGCCCAGGACGGCGCGGCGTGGCAGCCGCGCGCCGAGCAGCGCAGCCCGGCGGGCGCTGGCACGTCAGTCCATGCGGCGGCGCTGGCCGCCCTCGATGGCGCGCTCGGCCGGCACGTACCCGACGAGCGGGTCGGGGCGGCTGCGGCCGGCGTTCGCGGCCACCACCGCGACGTAGGGGAGGATGATCGCCGCTGCGGCGAAGGTCCAGCGCAGCCAGCCGGTGAACACGACGGCCAGCACGAAGCACAGGGTGCGGACCGACATCGAGACCAGGTAGCGCTTCATGCGGCCGTGCAGGTCGTCGTCGAGCGACGTCTGCGCACCGGTGATGCTGTGCACCTCGGGAGCGGGCGCGTGGGTGTGTCTCACCCGAGCACGGTACGCCCGCGCGGGCGGCGCCGACCGCCCAGCCATCGCGGATCGCGCCAGCGCCACGAGCCCTACGACGCCTGGCTGACGCTCGAGCAGTTGAAGCCGCGCACCCGCAGCGCGGGGACGGCGGTGCGCGGTGCGTAGTCGCCGAACTCGCGACCCAGCGTGCGCTCGGTGGCACCCGCGGCCTCGACCCGCGAGAGCATGCCGACGGGCGACTCGTTGAACCGGTAGTTGGTGACCGCGCCCACGACCTCGCCGCCCTGCACGCGGTAGACGCCGTCGCGGGTCAGGCCGGTGAGCAGCAGCGTCTGCGGGTCGACCTCGCGGATGTACCAGAGGCAGGTCACCAGCAGGCCGTCGTCGAGCCCGCGCACCAGGTCGTCGGCGCCGCCCGTGCCGCCGTCGGCCTCGAGCAGCAGGTTGCCCGCGCCAGGGGTGACCGGCAGGTCGGCGAGCCGGGCGGTGTGCCGGGTGGTCGGCAGCGCGGCCAGCCGCCCGCGGTCGATCCAGGACGCCGGGCCGATCGGCAGGCCGTTGTCGAAGACCGAGGCGCCGTCGTGGCTCGCGGTCGTGACGACGTAGGGCGCGCACTCGAGGCCGGGCGCCGTCGGGTCGCTGCGCAGGGTGAGCGGCATCTCGGTGAGCTGCTCGCCGACCCGCGTGCCCCCGCCCGGGCGGCCGAAGACGGACCGGCCCTCGTGGGCGGAGCGGGCGTCGGCGCTGAAGTAGGCGTAGAGCATCAGGTCGGCGACGGCGGACGGCGGCAGCACGGTGTCGTGCCGGCCGGCGTCGAGCTCGACGCGGCGCGCCTGCCAGCCGAGCCGCGTGACGACCTCGCCGACGAGCCCGCTGACGTCGACGGCGTCGAGCGCGGTGGCGGCGCCACCCGCCCAGGCCGACCGGGTGCGGCCGTGCGACTTGCCGTTGAGCTGCACCACCGCGGCGGGCTGCACGAACCGGCGCCGGATGCCGGTGGACGTCGCGAGGTACGTGGTCGAGGCGGTCTGCTCGGCGTACCCGAAGAGCTCGTGCTCGCCGGAGCGTGCGGCGTCGAAGGCCGCGCCGAGCTGGTCGGCGAGCCGGGCGAGGTCGGTGGCCTGCACCTCGGCGGGCGCCTCGCCGAAGCCGTCGTCGGCCGAGCCGGAGAGCAGCTCGGCGGCGTCCTCGGCCGGGGACGAGGCGCGGGCGGCGCGCTCGGCGTCGGCGACCAGCGCGGCCACCTCACCCGGCTGCACGCCGTCGCGGCTGACGATGCCCACGCGGTCGCCCCCGTGCACCGACACGACGGTGGCCGACAGCGAGCTGGTCAGGCCGTTGGTGGTGAGGGTGCTCGACGCCCAGCGCAGGTTGGCCTCGGACGCCGTGCTGACGACGACCACGACGGGGTCGGTCGCGGCGGCGACGGCCCGCTCGGCCAGCTCGGCGGGGTCGACGCTGAAGACGCTGGTGCCGCTCACGCCTGGCCCTCCTCGGTGGTGTTCAGGATGCGCACGCCGGTGAACAGCGCGGTGGGGCAGCCGTGGCTGACCGCCGCCACCTGCCCGGGCTGGCCCTTGCCGCAGTTGAAGGCACCGCCGAGCTCCCACGTGCCGGGGCCGCCGACCCGGGCCATCGAGCCCCAGAAGTCGGTGGTCGTGGCCTGGTAGGCGACGTCCTTCAGCATGCCGGTGAGGCGCCCGTGCTCGATGCGGTAGAACCGCTGGCCGGTGAACTGGAAGTTGTAGCGCTGCATGTCGATCGACCAGGACTTGTCGCCCATGACGTAGATGCCGTGCTCGACGCCGCTGATGATCTCGTCGGTGCTGGGACCGTCGGCGACCGGCTGCAGGCTGACGTTCGCCATCCGCTGGATCGGCACGTGCCCGGGGGAGTCGGCGAACGCGCACCCGTTCGAGCGCCCGGCGCCGGTGAGCGCGGCGATCCGGCGGTCGAGCTGGTACCCGACGAGGGTGCCGTCGCGCACGATGTCCCACGACTGCGTGGCCACGCCCTCGTCGTCCCACCCGGTGGTCGACAGGCCGTGCTCGACGGTGCGGTCGCCGGTGACGTGCATGAGGTCGCTGCCGTAGCGCAGGGTGCCGAGGCCGTCGGGCGTGGCGAACGAGGTGCCGGCGTAGGCCGCCTCGTAGCCGAGTGCGCGGTCGAGCTCCGTCGCGTGCCCGATCGACTCGTGGATGGTGAGCCAGAGGTTGCTCGGGTGCACGACCAGGTCGTACTCACCCGCCTGCACCGACGGCGCCTTGAGCTTCTCGGTGACCAGCTCGGGCAGCTGCGCCAGCTCGTCGGCCCACGCCCAGGCGCCCTCGTCGACGGTGCCCGCGAGGTACTCCCAGCCGCGACCGGCCGGCGGTGCCAGGGTGCGCATCGTCTCGACGCCGTCGCCGGTGACCAGCACGGCGGTCAGCACGGGCTGCACGCGCACGCGCTGCTGGGTGGTGCGGGTGCCGGCGAGGTCGGCGTAGAACTTCTGCTCCTTGACCGCACCCCACTCGGCGTCGACGTGCGTGACCCCGGCCGACAGCAGCTCGCGCGACCACGCCTGCAGCAGCTCGACCTGCTGCGACTGCGGGACGTCGAACGGGTCGACCGCGTACGAGGAGACCCACTCGCCGACGTGCACCGGCTCGTCGGCCAGCTCGACCCGCTCGGTCGACAGCGGCCGCGAGACCCGGGCCATCTGCACGGCGTCGTCGGCCGCGCGGACGGCGGCCTCGGGCGTCAGGTCGGCCGCGGACGCGAAGCCCCACGTGCCGTCGACGACCACCCGCACCGCGAGGCCGGACTGCGTCGCGTCGCCGCCACCGGCCAGCTGCCCGTCGCGCACCCGGACGTCGGCGCCGCGCACCCGCTCGACCCGCAGGTCGGCGTGCTCCGCACCCAGCTCGCCGGCGCGCTGCAGCGCGGCGTCGGCCAGCGCCTGCAGCGGCAGCCCGCGGAAGTCCTCGTCGACCTGACGTGCCACGGCGACCCCTCTCGTCGAGCCGCCCCCGGCACGGGCGCGGCTGCCTCGGCGACCCTACCCGCGGCCACCGACGACGACGCTCAGACCCGCAGCACCAGCTTGCCGACGGTGCCGCGCGAGCGGATGTCACGGTGCGCGCGGGCGGCCTCGGCGAGCGGGTAGTCGCCGCCGGCGACCGCCCGCAGGCCACCCGAGGCGGCCAGCGCGAGCAGCTCCTCCATGGCCGGCCGCAGCCCGCCGTGCCGGCGCAGCACGTGCACCAGCCAGAAGCCGACGACCGACGTCGAGCGCGCCATGAGCGACGGCACCTGCACCGGCGCGGGCGGCACCCGCCCCGCCATCCCGAACACCGCGACCCGCCCGAACGGGGCCAGGGCGGCCAGCGAGCCGTCGAACACCGGCCCACCCGTCATCTCGAGGACGACGTCGACGCCCCGCCCGCCGTTCGCCTCGCGCAGCGCGTCGCGCACGGCGGCGGCGTCGTCCAGGCCCGACACGTCGACAGCCACGTCGGCGCCCAGGTCGAGCGCGAGCTGCCGCTTCTCGGGGGTCGAGGCGGTGGCGATCACCCGGCCGGCGCCGAAGGTCCTCGCGAGCTGCACCGCGATCGTGCCGACGCCCCCGGCCGCCGCGTGCACGACGACGGACTCGCCGGCCGCGAGGCGTGCCGACGTGCGCAGCAGGTGCCAGGCGGTGGTGCCCTGCAGCACCAGCGCCAGCGCGGTGGCGTCGTCGACGGCGTCCGGCAGGTCGAAGACCACCGAGGGGTGCGCGGCGGCGACCTCGGCGTACCCGCCGCCGCCGGCCAGCAGCGCGACGACGCGTCGTCCGTCGTCGGTGCGGCCCACGACCTCGGCGCCGGGCACCAGCGGCAGGGTCTGCGGCGCGAGGTAGGAGTCCTCGGCCTGGTGGGTGTCGGCGAAGTTGACGCCCGCGCTGGTGACGGCGACGCGCACGAGGCCGTCGGTCGCCGGCTCGGGCAGGTCGTCGTGGAGGGTCAGGACCTCGGGTCCGCCGAACTCGGTGATCTGGATGCCGCGCACGGCCGGAGGGTACCGGGGCCGGGCAGCCGACGTCCGGGGCCGGCGACGTCGCGGTGTGGCACCGTTGTCATGACGGCTGGACTGTCCGAGAAGCGAGAACCGATGTCCGACAGCCGCACTCGTGAGTCAAGGCTCCTTGCACGAGCCCGGCGCGCGCAGTCACGATCAGGGGCATGACGAGCCACCAGCCGGATCCGATCTGGACCGAGGCGGTGGCCGACGAGCGCCTGCGGATGCTGCAGGGCATCGCCAACCACGTGCGCTTCGAGCACGCGGGCGAGGACGCCGAGCACCTCGAGGCCGAGCTGCGACGGCGCTGCGGGCTGCGCGACCTGGCCGTCGACGACGGCGAGGTGGCCGAGATCTGCCGCGGCATCGCGGCCGGGCGCTGGGTCGACGTGCGCCGCGTCGTGCGCAGCCTGCACCGAGCGGACGCCGGGCCGCGCTGACCGGGACGACCCGGCGCTACGTCCGGGTGGCGCCTCGCAGCGTCGCGGTCGGGAGCTCGCCGTACGCCGCGCGGTGGTCGCCGGCGAGGCGGCCGGGGTTGCCGAACCCCCAGCGGGCGGCGACCTCGGCGACCGTGACGCCGTCCCTGGCCGGGCGGCCAGCAGCTCGTCGTGCGCCCGGGCCAGCCGCACCCGCCGCAGGTAGGCGGTGGGCGTCGTCCCCACGTGCCGGGTGAACGCCGCCTGCAGGGCGCGCGCGCCGACGCCGGCCACGGCTGCGAGCTGCAGGAGGGTCAGCGGCTCGTCCGCGTGCTCCTCGATGTACGCCGTCGCGCGACGCACGGTGGCGCTGCCCGCCGGCGCCTCCGACATCGGGTCGGCGCGCATGGTGCTGTTCGGGAACACGGCGAGCAGCGCGGCGGCGACGAAGCGCGCGGTCTGGTGGGCGAGCAGCTCGTGGGCGCCCAGCGTCTCGTCCGGGTCGAGCAGCATGCCGTGCACCAGGTCCTGCACCCCCAGCCACGCGCGCTCGGCCCCGGGCGACACCGGCCGCAGGCCGTCGAGCCGCAGCCGGTGCCCTTCGCCGCACCGCTCGGCCGCGAGCGCCTCGGCCGTCGAGCGCGGCAGGCGCAGCACCTGCTCGTGCAGGTGGTCGAGCACGGCGGTGTAGTCGCGCCGGGTCGGCAGCAGCATCACCGAGCCGGGCAGCAGCCGCTCGACCTCGCTGCCACGGGCCTGCACGGAGCAGCGGCCCGCCAGGGGGCGGATGACGGTCAGCGCGGGCACCGGCTCGGCTTCGGCGACCACGTGGCCGTCGTACTCGAACCGGTCGGCGGCCAGGGCGCTGGTCGTCGTCCAGGTCAGCCCGAACGAGAACGGGGCGTCGCCGGACGTCCCGGCCGGGCGGAACCGGCTGTAGCGGCGGCTGATGAGGTCGTTCGCGACCTCGGGGTCGGACGTCGTGACGCGGCGCGGACCGGTGGGGGACGACGGGCGCGCGGGGGCCTCGGTGGCCATGCGGGCTCCGGGTGGCAGGGCCGGGTGGCAGGGCCGGGTGGCGCTCCGACGGTCGCGGCGCCACGGGCTCGAGCGCCGCCGTCATCGTGCCACGCGCACCCGTCCGACGGGGGCACCGCGCCCGCTCGCGACACGTCGCACCCCGCGGAGCCGATAGCGTTCGCCCCCATGAGCACGAGCGAGGCACAGGGGCGCGTCGTCCTGGTGACCGGCGGCAACCGCGGCATCGGCCTGGCGACCGCGCAGGCGTTCGCGCAGGCGGGTGACCGGGTCGCGGTGGCCAGCAGGCAGGGCGTGCTGCCGGACGAGCTGGCCGGCACCGGCGCCGTCGCGGTGCGCTGCGACGTCACCGACACCGCGTCGGTCGACGCCGCGTTCACCGAGGTCGAGGCGCAGCTGGGGCCGGTGGAGGTGCTGGTGGCGAACGCCGGCGTCACCGCCGACGGCCTGCTCATGCGCATGTCGGACGACGACTTCGACCGGGTGATCGACACCAACCTGGCCGGCGCGTTCCGCTGCGTGCGCCGGGCGTCGAAGGGCATGATCCGGCTGCGCCGCGGGCGCATCGTGCTGGTCTCGAGCGTCGTCGGCCTCTACGGCGCGCCCGGGCAGGTCAACTACGCGGCGAGCAAGGCGGGGCTGGTGGGCATCGCCCGCTCGGTCACCCGCGAGCTCGGTGCGCGCGGCATCACCGCCAACGTCGTGGCCCCGGGCTTCGTCGAGACGGAGATGACCGCAGTGCTGCCGGAGGCGCAGCAGCAGAGCTACCGCTCGGCCATCCCGGCCGGGCGGTTCGCCACCGCGACGGAGGTCGCTCGCGTCATCCGGTTCCTCGCCGGTGACGACGCGGCGTACGTCAGCGGTGCCGTCGTACCCGTCGACGGCGGACTCGGGATGGGGCACTGACATGGGACTGCTCGACGGCAAGCGGCTGCTGGTCACCGGGGTCCTCATGGACTCCTCGATCGCCTTCCACGTGGCGCGCATCGCCCAGCAGGAGGGCGCCGAGGTCGTGCTGACCTCCTTCGGGCGCACGATGAAGATCACCAGCACCATCGCGAAGCGGCTGCCCGTCACGCCGCCGGTGGTCGAGCTGGACGTGCAGGACGACGAGCACCTGCGCACGCTGGCCGAGCGGGTGGGCGAGCACGTCGACGGGCTCGACGGCGTGCTGCACTCCATCGGGTTCGCGCCGCAGGGGGCCTTCGACTTCCTCGAGGCCGGCTGGGACGACGTCGCGACGGCGCTGCACGTGTCGGCGTACTCGCTGAAGGCCCTGTCGGTGGCGGCGCTGCCGCTCATGCCGAACGGCGGCAGCATCGTGGGCCTCACCTTCGACGCCCGCTTCGCCTGGCCGGTCTACGACTGGATGGGCGTCGCCAAGGCGGCGTTCGAGTCGACGTCGCGCTACCTGGCCCGCGACCTCGGCCCCAAGGGCGTGCGGGTCAACGTCGTGGCGGCCGGGCCGATCCGCACCACGGCGGCCAAGAGCATCCCGGCGTTCTCCACCTTCGAGGACACGTGGGGCAAGCGCGCGCCGCTCGGCTGGGACGTGCAGGACGCCGAGCCGACCGCCCGCGCCTGCTGCGCCCTGCTCTCCGACTGGTTCCCGGCGACGACCGGCGAGATGCTGCACGTCGACGGCGGCGTGCACGCCATGGGGCAGTAGCACCAGAGGTACCGAGCAGGGGAGGTCGGCCGTGGCGGTGGTCACGCTCGACGTCCCGTGGCCGCAGACCATCGAGACCGAGCGGCTGCGACTGCGGCCGATGCGCGCCGACGACCTGCCCCTCGTGCTGCGCCTGGAGTGCGACCCGGTGGCCAAGGCGCACCTGGGCGGGCCGGTGCCGCTCGCCGTCCTGGAGCAGGCGGCGCGGGGGCCGCTGCCGGTCGAGCCGGGCGCGTTCATGGTGTGCGACCGCGCCGACGACACGGCGTTCGGGTCGCTGCAGCTCGCCCGCCGCGGGCCCGGTCGGCCGGGGCACCGCACGTCGACGGCGGCGTCCGGGCTCGGCGAGGTCGAGCTGTCGTACCTGCTCGACCCGGCGCGCTGGGGGCAGGGCCTGGCGAGCGAGGCGGTGCAGGCCGCGCTCGCCTGGCTGGCGCCGCTGGTCGACGACGACCACGTGGTCGTCGTGACGCAGGCGGCGAACGAGCGGTCGCTGCACCTGCTGCGGCGCAACGGGTTCACCGAGCGCGAGCGGTTCGAGGAGTTCGGCGAGGAGCAGGTGCTGGCGCAGCGCCCGCTGCGGGTCTGAGCCCACGCTCTGCACCCGCCCTATCGTGTGCGCATGTCGTCGTCGCGCACCCTGGTCGTGGTCCGGCACGCGAAGGCCGAGGCGGCCCCGCCCGGTGGCGACGACCACGCGCGCGACCTGTCGCCCCGCGGACGCCGGGACGCGGCGGCGCTCGGGTCGTGGCTGCGCACGCACGGGGTGCAGCTCGACCTGGTGCTCTGCTCGACCGCGGTGCGGGCCGCGCGCACCTGGCAGCTCGCCGCCGAGCAGCTGCTCGTGGCGCCGCCCGTCGAGGACCGCGCCGACCTGTACCTCGCCCAGCCGGGCCGGCTGCTGCAGGCCGTGCGCGAGGTCGACCCCGACGTCCGCCGCCTCGCCGTGGTGGGCCACGAGCCGACCCAGTCGATGCTCACCACCGCGCTCGCCGACGACTCCAGCGACCCCGACGCCGTCGAGCTGCTCGGCGAGGGCTTCGCCACCAGCGGCGTAGCGCTGCTCGAGGTCGACGTGCCGTGGGACGCCCTCGCCCCGATGGGCGCCCGCCTGACCGCGTTCGCGGTGCCGCGCTAGTCGAGAGCGACGCTGCGAGTGCGTAGAGTCTCGCGATGCTCTTCGATCTCAGCGACGGTGTGCTCGCTCCGGTGACGCGCACCACGTTCGCCGCCGAGCACGTCCTCGAGCGGACGCACCTGCAGGCTGCGATCAGGCAGCGCGTCGACGTGCTCGGCCAGGACCTGCTCGTGGTCGCCGAAGAGTTCGGCGACTTCGAAGCGACGCACCGACGCATCGACCTGCTCTGCGTCGACCGTTCGGCACGGCTGGTCGTGGTGGAGCTGAAGCGCACCGAGGACGGCGGTCACATGGAGCTCCAGGCTCTGCGATACGCCGCCATGGTGTCCGTGATGACCTTCGACGACCTGACGGCCACGTACGCCCGCCACGTCAGTGCCGAGGGTCTCGACGAGGTCGAGGCACGCGAGCGGCTGCTCGACTGGCTGGACACCCCGGACGGTGAGGAGCCGGTCGTCAGCCGCGAGGTCGGGATCGTGCTCGCCTCCGCCGACTTCAGCCAAGAGGTCACGACCACCGTTCTCTGGCTCAACGAGTTCTACGGCATGGACATCCGCTGCGTTCGTCTCTCACCCTACAAGCTCCATGGCCGGCTGCTCCTCGACGTGCAGCAGGTGATCCCCCTTCCCGAGGCCGAGGAGCTCACCGTCCGTCTGAAGCGACGGGAAGCGGCTGCCCGCGAGAGCAAGGCGCAAGGGTTCGACCTGACGAAGTACGTCGTCGTGACCCCGTCCGGACCGTCGGAGGCTCTGCCCAAGAGGCGCGCGATCCTCCGGATGGTCCACGCACTCGCCGAGTCGGGCGTCCCCGTCGAAGCACTGGCGTCGGCGCTACCGGGATCGAAGTTCCGCTCGGTGCCGGGTGTGCTGACCGGTGAAGAGCTCTGGCAGGCCTTTCGGACGCGGCATCAGCAGGCAGAGGAACGTCGGAAGCGGTGGTTCCTCGACGAACCGGTGCACTCGGCCGAGGAGACGTGGGTGCTCTTCAGCAACTGGGGTCTGAACACGGAGACCGTGCTCGAGGCACTTGTCGCGCTTCGGCCGGACGCGGTCTCTTTCCGGGCGGCCGACAGCTGAGGCGGACCTCAGGGAAGCGAATCGGCGGGGTCGAGGCCGTCGGCGGCGTCGGCCTCCTCGACCTCCTCGCGCGGGATGCCGAGCAGGTAGAGCACCGCGTCGAGGAACGGCACGGTGACCGAGGCGTCGGCCTGCTCGCGCACCACCGGCTTGGCGTTGAACGCGATGCCGAGGCCCGCGGCGTCGAGCATGTCGAGGTCGTTCGCGCCGTCGCCGATGGCCACCGTGCGCGAGAGCGGCAGGCCCTCGGCCTCGGCGAAGCGGCGCAGCGCAGCCGCCTTGCCGGCGCGGTCGACGACGTCGCCGAGCACCCGCCCGGTGAGCCGGCCGTCGCGCACCTCGAGCCGGTTGGCGTGCGCGTGGTCGACGTGCAGCAGGTCGGCCAGCGGCTGCACGACCTCGAGGAACCCGCCGGACACGAGCGCCACCGTGAACCCGAGCCGCTTCAGGGTGCGCACCAGGGTGCGGGCGCCCGGCGTCAGGCGGACGGCGGCGCGCACGTCGTCGAGCACCGCGACGTCGAGCCCGGCCAGTGCGGCCACCCGCTCGTGCAGGCTCTGCGCGAAGTCGAGCTCGCCGCGCATCGCCCGCTCGGTGACGGCAGCGACCTCCGCCTCGCGACCGGCGTGCGCCGCGAGCAGCTCGATGACCTCGTCCTGGATGAGCGTGGAGTCGACGTCCATGACGACGAGGCGGCGGCCGCGGCGGGCCAGGCCGGCGGGGGAGACCGCGACGTCGACCCCGAGGTGCCCGGCCTCGGTGGCGACCGCCCGGCGCAGGCTCGGCACGTCGCCGCCCGACACGTCGACCTCGACGGTCGTCACCGGCCAGCGGGAGATGCGGCGGATGCGGTCGATGTTCGCGCCCTGGGCCGCGACCTGCCGGGCGACCGCGGCGACGGCGGCCGGCGTCAGCGGCGCGCCGAGCAGGGTGACGTGCAGCCGTCCCCCCGCACGGCCGGGGCCCTCGCCGGTGCCGCGCTTGCAGCGCACCTTCATGTCGAGCTCCTCGGCGACGTCGAGCGCCGCCGCCCGCACCCGATCGTCGCCGTCCGTCGCCAGCAGCACCGCCAGGGTCAGGTGTCCGCGCACGACCACCTGCTCGACGTCCAGCACGGTCGCGGGGGTGCCGGCCAGCGCGGTGAACAGCGCCGACGTGACGCCCGGGCGGTCGTCGCCGCTCAGCGTCACCAGCAGGGTCGGGACGTCGGCGCTGCGCGGGGGGACCTCGACCACGTCGCGAAGGCTAGCGGGCACGCGGGTACTGGGGCCGCGAGGCCCGCATCGTGGCAACGGCCTTCGCCGGAGCGAAGGCCGTTGCCACGATCGTGCCCGTCAGGACGCGTTCACCTGGTCGCGCCAGGCGAGCCAGTCGCGCAGCGGGCCGAGGTCGTAGTCGGGGCCGTTCAGGCCGATGGTGAACAGCCGGACGCCGAGGTCGTGCAGCTGCTGCGCCGTCTGCTCGGGGCCGCCCTCGACGCCGCACGAGCGCTCGATGTCGGCGGGGTCGCGGCCCTCGGTGGCGCACCACTCGTCGAGGATCCTGACCTTGCGCTCGACGACCTCGGGGTCACCGAAGCCGTGCCAGGTGTCGGCGTGCCTCGCCACGAGGCGCAGGGTCTTCTTCTCGCCGCCGCCGCCGATCAGCACCGGGATGTGCCGGGTCGGCGCGGGGTTCAGCTTCGCGAGACGCGACTCGATGCGGGGCAGCGCCTCGCCGAGGTCGGCCAGCCGCGAGCCGGCGGTGCCGAACTCGTAGCCGTACTCGTCGTAGTCCTTCTCGAACCAGCCGGCGCCGATGCCCAGGATCAGCCGGCCGCCGCTGATGTGGTCGATGGTTCGGCTCATGTCGGCGAGCAGCTCGGGGTTGCGGTAGCTGTTGCAGGTCACCAGGGCGCCGATCTCGACGCGCTCGGTCACCTCCGCCCAGGCCGCGAGCATGGTCCAGCACTCGAAGTGCTTGCCCTCGGGCTCGCCGTAGAGCGGGTAGAAGTGGTCCCAGTTGAAGGCGATGTCGACGCCCGCCTCCTCGGCGGCGACGACGGCTCGGCGGATGTCGGACCACTCGGCGTGCTGCGGGTGCAGCTGGACGCCGATGCGGACCGGGCGGTGCTGCTGGTGGGTCACGGGGTCTGCCATGAGCGGCAGTGTGCACCCGCGAGCGGGCGCGGTCAGGTCGAGGGGGTCAGCAGGGTCGCGACGTGCGCGTCGGCGGCGCGGTGGCCGAGCCAGGCCTGCAGCGCGGGCGCCGGGAGCGGCCGGCTGAAGTAGTACCCCTGGGTGACGTCGCAGCCCATGGACCGCAGGCGCTGCAGGGCCTCCGGCGTCTCGACGCCCTCGGCGACCACCGACATGCCGAGGTTGTGCCCGAGCTCGACGACGGAGCGCACGATGGCGGCGTCGCTGGCGCTGTCGAGCATGCCGAGCACGAAGCTCTTGTCGATCTTCAGCTCGCTGAGCGGGAGGCCGCGCAGCTGGCCGAGGCTGGTGTACCCCTGCCCGAAGTCGTCGAGGCTGAGTCGCAGGCCGGCGGCGTGCAGCTCGGCCAGCACGGCGGTCGCCTGCACGGCGTCGGTGACCAGCGCCGTCTCGGTGATCTCCAGCAGCAGGCGGCAGGGCGCCACGTCGGCCCGCGCCAGCGCGTCGAGCACGACGGACGGGAACTCGGCGCGCTGCAGGCTGCGCGCCGACACGTTGACGGCGACGGTCAGCCCGGGGGCGTCGACGCTCAGCCGGCCGAGCTCCTCGAGCGCCTCGTCGAGCACCCAGCGGGTCAGCTCGTCGACGAGGCCGGTCTGCTCGGCGACCGGCACGAAGTGGTCGGGCCCGAGCAGCCCGCGCGTCGGGTGCTGCCAGCGCACCAGCGCCTCGACGGTCTCGACCGCTCCGGAGGGCTGGTGCACCTGCGGCTGGTAGTGCAGCACGAGCTCGTCGCGCTGGATGGCGCGGCGCAGCTCGGCGACGAGTGCCAGCCGCTCGGCGTCGTGGTCGTCCATGGCGGGCTCGAAGAACGCGACGCCGCTGTGCTGCTGCTTGGCGGTGTACATGGCGAGGTCGGCGCGCTGCAGCAGCTGGTCGGCGTCCCGTCCGTCGGCGGGCAGCAGCGCGACGCCGAGGCTGGCGCGCAGCGAGAGCGGCAGGCCGGCGAGCACGAGCTCGGCCTCGACCGCGGTGCGGACGTCGTCGAGCAGCGCACGCACCGACGCCTCGTCGGGCAGCCCCGGCAGCAGGAGGGCGAACTCGTCGCCGCCGAGCCGGGCCACGACGTCGCCGTCGCGCACCGCGGCGTGCAGCCGGTCACCCAGCCGCCGCAGCAGGAGGTCGCCGTTCCGCTGGCCGAGCGTGTCGTTCACCTCGCGGAAGCGGTCGAGGTCGAGCAGCACCACCGCGCCGCCCCGGCCGCCCCGCGCGGCGGCGGCGGCCTGCTCGCCGACGAGCCGGCGCAGCTGGGTGCGGTTCGGCAGCCCGGTGAGCGGGTCGTGCTCGGCGAGGTGGTGCAGGTCGACGGCGTGCGCGGTGACGCGTCGCGTCAGCCAGGCGGAGATGCCCGCCAGCACGAGGTAGAGCAGGCCCAGCCCGGCGGCCAGCGACAGGTAGAGGCGGTGCAGCCCGGCGTCCAGCTCGTGGGCGATCCGGTCGTACGGCACGTAGACCTCGAGGACGCCGCGCGCGGAGCCGGTGAGCGGGTCGACGAGCGGCACGTAGCTCTCGACGACGCGCTGCCCGACCGGTCCGGAGTCGTCGCTGTCGGCGTTCAGCCGGGTCAGCTCGGCGCTGGCACCGCCCCGCAGCGCCTCGAGCGCCTCGTCGTCCGGCGTCCCCGCGGAGGCCCCGGCGTCCGGGCCGTCGGCGAACACGACGCGGCCGTCGGCACCCCGCAGCCGCAGCCTGGCCAGGTGGCCGCCGGCGGTCTCGGAGGTCGACAGCAGCCGCAGCCGCTCGTGCTCGAGCGTCCCGAGGGTCGAGGGCAGCGGCCCGTCGTCGAGCACCACCTCGTCGAGCAGCCGGCCGATCGCCTGCGCCTGCTCGCGACCGGCCTCGACGCCGCGTCGCTCGACCTCACCGCGGTACTGCTGGGCCAGCAGGGCCCCCAGCACCACCACGGGCAGCAGGCTGAGCACCGCGAAGCGCCCGAACAGGCGCAGCGTGGCGCCGCCCGGCGCTGTGGACCCCATGCTGCTCGTCATCGGCGCGCGGGCGCGCCGACTGGAGGGTTCTGTCAGGACCCTGAACGAACCGACCAGCGGGTCAGCCCGGGACGACCTGGCCCTTGCCGATGACGACGAGCCCGGAGTCGGTGACGCTCAGCCCCCGGGCCCGGTCCTCCTCCGGGTCCATGCCGATGCGCGCGTTGTCGGGGATGACGACGTTCTTGTCGACGATCGCCCGGCGGACGACGGCGTGCCGGCCGACCTGCACGCCGTCGAGCAGCACGCTGTCGCTGACCGTCGACCACGAGTGCACGTAGCAGCCGGGCGACAGCACGGAGTTCTCGACCATCGCGCCGGAGACGACGACGCCGGGGGAGACGGAGCTGTTCACGGCGTGACCGATGCGGCCGTGCCACCCGTGCACGAACTTGGCCGGCGGGTGCGGGCCGTAGTCGGTGTAGATGGCCCAGTCGTAGTTGTAGAGGTTGAAGACGGGGTACACGGAGACGAGCTCCATGTGCGCGTCGTAGTACGAGTCGAGCGTGCCGACGTCGCGCCAGTAGTCGCGGTCGCGGTCGGTCGACCCCGGCACGTCGTTGTCCTTGAAGTCGTAGACGCCGGCCTCACCGCGCGACACGAAGTCCGGCACGATGTCGCCGCCCATGTCGTGCTTCGTGTCCTCCTCGTCGGCGTCGCGGGTGACGGCGTCGACGAGGGCGTCGGTGTCGAAGACGTAGTTGCCCATCGAGGCCAGCACCTCGTGCGGTGCGTCCGGCAGGCCGACCGGGTCCTTCGGCTTCTCGAGGAACGCGCGGATGCGACGCGGGTCGGCCGGGTCGATGTCGATGACGCCGAACTGGTCGGCCAGCTCGATCGGCTGCCGGATGGCCGCGACGGTGGCGCCGGCCCCGGACTCGATGTGCTGCGCGACCATGTGGCTGAAGTCCATGCGGTACACGTGGTCGGCGCCGACCACCACCACGATGTCGGGCTTCTCGTCGTTGACGAGGTTCAGGCTCTGGAAGATGGCGTCGGCGCTGCCGAGGTACCAGCGCTTGCCGACCCGCTGCTGCGCCGGCACCGGGGCGATGTAGTTGCCGAGCATGTTCGACATGCGCCAGGTCTTGGTGATGTGCCGGTCGAGGCTGTGCGACTTGTACTGCGTCAGCACGACGACCTTGAGGAAGCCCGAGTTCACGACGTTCGACAGCGCGAAGTCGATGAGCCGGTAGATGCCGCCGAAGGGTACGGCCGGCTTCGCGCGGTCGGCGGTCAGCGGCATCAGGCGCTTGCCCTCACCGCCCGCCAGGACGATCGCCAGGACCTTGGGGTTGCGCGGACGTCGGGCCATGTCGCGAACCTAGTCGCAACGGTGTCGCGCGGCGAGACCTGGGTCACACGACGGGACTAAGGTCGGCGCGTGCGCATCGACGTCCTGAGCCGCGAGTACCCGCCCGAGGTCTACGGGGGCGCCGGCGTGCACGTCGCCGAGCTGGTCCGCGCGCTGCGCGGCGACCCGGCGCTCGACGTCCGCGTGCGCTGCTTCGGCGCCCCGCGCGACGAGCCCGGCACCACGGCCTACCCCGACCCGGCCGAGCTCGCCGGCGCCAACGCCGCCCTGCGCACGCTCGGCGTCGACCTGCCGATGGCGGGGGACTGCGCCGGGGCCGACGTCGTGCACTCGCACACCTGGTACGCCAACCTCGGCGGGCACCTCGCCGGCCTGCTGCACGGGCGCCCGCACGTCGTCACGGCCCACAGCCTCGAGCCGCTGCGCCCGTGGAAGGCCGAGCAGCTGGGCGGCGGGTACGCCCTGTCGTCGTGGGTCGAGCGCACCGCCTACGAGGGTGCGGCCGCGGTGATCGCGGTCAGCGCCGGCATGCGGGCCGACGTGCTGCGCAGCTACCCGGCGGTCGACCCCGACCGCGTGCACGTGGTGCACAACGGCATCGACACCGCGCTGTGGTCGCGGCGAGAGCGGCCGGACGCCGTGCGCGCGCTCGGCGTCGATCCGGACAAGCGGTCGGTCGTGTTCGTCGGCCGGATCACCCGGCAGAAGGGTCTGCCGTACTTCCTGCGCGCGGTGGCCCAGCTGCCGCCCGACGTGCAGGTGGTGCTGTGCGCCGGCGCGCCCGACACCGCCGAGATCATGCAGGAGGTCACCGGGCTGGTCGGCGGGCTGCAGCAGCACCGCGACGGCGTGGTGTGGATCGACCGCATGCTCGACCGCGAGGACGTCGTCGCCCTGCTGTCGTCGGCCACGGCGTTCGCCTGCCCGTCGGTCTACGAGCCGCTCGGCATCGTGAACCTGGAGGCGATGGCCTGCGAGACGGCCGTCGTCGGCACCGCCACCGGCGGCATCCCCGAGGTCGTCGACGACGGCGTCACCGGTCGCCTGGTGCCGATCGAGCAGGTGCAGGACGGCACCGGTACCCCGGTCGACCCCGACCGCTACGTCGCCGACCTGGCCGCCGCGCTGATCGAGACCGTCGAGGACGTCGACCGGGCGCGCGCCTGGGGGCTGGCCGGCCGACGGCGTGCGGTCGAGGAGTTCGCCTGGACGACGGTCGCAGAGCGCACGCTCGACGTGTACCGCGCCGCCCTGCAGGCATAGCCGCTCAGTCCTCGATGACGTCGAGGCCGCGCTCGCGCAGCGACGCCAGGCCGTCGAGCATCCGCCGCACGTCCTCGGGCGGGTGCGGCGTCCACTGCTCGAGCTCGCGGACGACCCGCAGCGGGTGCCGGCTGCGGTACGACTCGGTCGGGTTGCCCGGGAGCTTCTTGTCCGTCACGTTCGGGTCGTCCTCGAACGGCCCCAGCGGCTCGACGACGTACACGTGGCCGCGCTCGTCGTCGCCGGCCAGCGCCGACGCGAGCTGCGCACCCCAGGCCGCCGTGCTCTCGAGCGTCGTGAAGTAGACGTGCCGCATCAGGCGCTGCGGCTGGAAGTTCGACGCGCGCCCGGGCACCAGCTCGGCGCCCGGTGCGAGCAGCGCCCGGGTGCCGTGCAGGAACGGGCCCCCCACGTGGTCGTGGTGCTCCGGCGTCACCGGCACCCGGTCTCCGTCGCGCTCGTCCGTGCTCATCGGGCCATGCTCTCGCGGACGCCGGGCCCGCGGGCACCCTGACCCGACCCTGACCGCGACCCTGAGCGCCAGCCTCTTCGCTCAGGGCGATACCCCGTGGATGCTTGTCGGTCGGCTGTGGAAAGGTCGTCGCGTCACACTTCAGCCACGGGGGAGACCGCCCATGATCGAGGCCAGGCACCTGACCAAGCGCTACGGCAGCACCACCGCCGTCGACGACCTGAGCTTCACCGTCCGGCCCGGCACCGTCACGGGCTTCCTCGGCCCCAACGGCGCCGGCAAGTCCACGACCATGCGCATGCTGCTCGGGCTCGACCGCCCCAGCGGCGGCGAGGCGCTGATCAACGGTCAGCCGTACTCCGCGCTCAAGGGGCCGCTGCACCACGTCGGCTCGCTGCTCGACGCCAAGGACGTGCACCCCGGGCGCACCGCCCGGGCCCACCTCGGCGCGCTCGCGCTCAGCAACGGCATCCCGCGCCGCCGGGTCGACGAGGTGCTCGACCTCGTCGGGCTGTCGTCCGTCGCCGGCAAGCGCATCAAGGGCTTCTCGCTCGGCATGTCGCAGCGGCTCGGCATCGCCGCCGCCATGCTCGGCGACCCCGAGGTGCTCATGTTCGACGAGCCGGTCAACGGCCTCGACCCCGAGGGCATCCTCTGGATCCGCAACTTCATGAAGGCGCTGGCCGCCGAGGGCCGCACCGTCTTCGTCAGCAGCCACCTCATGAACGAGATGGCCGTCACCGCCGACCACCTCGTCGTCATCGGCCGCGGCCGGCTGCTGCGCGACGAGCCGACGCAGGCGTTCATCGACGCGTCGTCCGGCACCAGCGTGCGGGTCCGCTCGCCCCACCTCTCGCAGCTCGCCGAGCTGCTCACCGGCCAGGGCCTGCGGCCGACGTCCGTCGACGGCGCGCTGAAGGTCGTCGACACCACGCCCGAGGCGGTCGGCGAGCTCGCCGCCGCCCACGGCCTCACCCTGCACGAGCTGGTCACCGAGCACGCGTCCCTCGAGGCCGCGTTCATGGAGATGACGAGCGACAGCGTCCAGTACCACGCGGAGGCCCCCGCCGCCGCGGTCCTCGAGGAGGCGGCCAAGTGAGCACCGCGACCACCGCCCGTCCCCGCACCGACCTGGTGCCGCCGTCGACCGACGGCTTCGTGCACGTGCTGCGCGCCGAGTGGCTCAAGCTCTGGTCGGTGCGCTCCACGGCGTGGACGCTGCTGGCCACGTTCGTCGTCACCGTCGGCATCTCGATGCTCGCCGTCTGGGGCACCATGCAAGGCGTCCAGGACGGCCAGGACGTCGGCCCCTTCGACGCCACGAGCCTCACGCTCGCCGGTCTCGGCTTCGGCCAGCTGGCGATCGCCGTGCTCGGCGCGATGGTGATCTCGACCGAGTACAGCACCGGCGGCATCCGCTCGACGCTCACCGCGACCCCGCACCGGCTGCGGCTGCTCGGCGCCAAGGCGCTCGCGTTCGTCGTCGTCTCGTTCGTGCTGGGGCTGGTCTCCTGCTTCGCGGCGTACTTCATCGGCCGGCTCTTCCTGCTGGACCAGTTCCACACCGACCTCGGCGACCCCGGGGTGCTGCGGGCGGTCGTCGGCGGGGCGCTGTACCTCGTCGGCAGCGGGATGTTCGGCTTCGCGCTCGGCGTGCTGCTGCGCAACACCCCCGCCGCCATCACCATCGCGGTCGCGCTGCTGCTCGTCGTGTCGCCGCTCACCGGGCTGCTGCCGGGCGACTGGGGCGACGCGATCCAGATCCGCTTCGTGTCGAACGCCGGCCAGCAGATCACCAACGCGCAGCCGCTGCCCGACCAGCTCAGCCCGTGGGCCGGCTACGCCTGGTTCACCGGCGAGTGGCTGCTGCTGCTCGCGGTCGGGGCGGGCCTCATGCGCCGCCGCGACGCCTGACCGGTCGCACCGCGAGCGCCGTCGCCCGGCTCAGTCGAGCCGGGCGACGGCCTCGTTCACGGCGGCGGTGAGCGCCCGGCGTCCGACCGACGACAGCCGGCGCAGGGTGGTGGCGCGGGCTCCGGCCTCGTAGCCGGAGACCGAGCCGCCGTCGTCCGCCCCGGCCAGCTCGGCGATGCCCTGCACCCGCCAGGCCAGGTCGACGACCCGGATCGCCCGCGGCGAGCTGCCCGGCGGCAGCAGGTGCCCCGGGCCGGCGCCGTGCCGCAGCTCGTCGATGCGGTGCGCCTCGTCGTCCGGCCAGCGCGCGACGTCGAGGTCCTGCAGCGCGCTGATGCCCTGGGCGAGCGCCTCGCGCAGCTCGCGCTCGGCCTCCGCGACGCTGCCGTGGTCGGTGGCGCCGCGCCCGGCCGCCGCGTGCACCCGCCAGGTCACCTGCGCGCCCGGCTCGAGCGCCGACCCGAACTCGGCCACCTCGGGCACCACGGCGCAGAACGGCCCGCCCACCGCCACCAGGCACTCGCCGGCCTCCAGCGCCTCGGCGTTCACGGCGGGCGGGCCGGGCAGGCCGAGCACCTCGCCGGGCGCCGGCAGCACCGCGCG
>NZ_BAAHBM010000038.1:0-31159 GCF_054776675.1 Angustibacter aerolatus | reverse complement strand
GCTCGGCCGACGCGCTCTACTCGTTCCTCGCGCCGCTTATCTCGTCGGCCGAGCACCACCACCGCGGCGGCAGACCCGGCTCGCAGCTGCGCTGCGCCCCTGCGGGGTGCCTTTCCCCCGCCCGACCGGTCCTGATCTCCCACGCCCGGAGGGGGGCGGGGAACGGTCAGCGGCCACCAGCCGCGCACCCGGGTCCCGCTCCCGACCGGCCTTCTCAGCACGACCAGCACGACCAGGCACCGCACCTGCGGTTCCTAGGAACACAAGGAACGCCAGCAGTCACACCGACGCTGGCACACGAACAGGAGCACACCGCATGTCACGCATGAGCACCCCCGCAGCCGCCACGGCCACCGCCGAGGCTGCGCGCACCATCCAGCACGTCGACCCCACCACCCTGCTGGTCGACGTCAACGTCCGTCACGACGCACGCCTCACGGCCGACTTCATCGCCTCGATCCGCGACCGGGGTGTGCTGCAGCCCATCGTCGCGGTCCGCACCGCCGACGGCGCGCTCCGCGTCCGGCTCGGGCACCGACGCACGCTCGCCGCTGTCACCGACGCCCGCGCGCAGGTGCTCACCCTGGCCCAAGTGCTCGCCGCCTACGAGGCCGCGACCGACGTCAGTTCCTGGCGGCAGGTCAGCGACGGCACCCGCCGCTACCTGGAGTTCATCGCCGCCAACGGGTACACCCTCGCCGAGGTCGAGCGACGCGCCTGCGGACAGGACCCCCTGCCCGAGCCCGAGCGCGACGTTGACGCTGCTGCCGCCGATGCACCCGAGGTGGTCGACGAGGCCTGACGGCTGAGCAGGAGCGGCCCGCCCCACCAGGCGGGCCGCTCCCCCGCCACCACTCCCCCGGGCCTCGAGTCCGCGGCGCGGCGCATCGAGCTCGGGGGCATCGAGCCCCCGAGCTCGATCACAGACCCGCCGGCCCCACCCAGCCGCACCACTCAGCCGTTGCGCGATCCAGCACCCCCACTGGGCGTGTCGACCCACCGGTCCACTACCCCAGCACTACCGTCATACCTAGGAACACAAGGAGCACCATGAACTATCGGAATGAGGCCACTCCTATGCCGCGCATCATCGCCGTCGGCAACCAGAAAGGCGGCGTCGGCAAGACGTCCACCACGCTCGGACTCGCCGCGGCCGCCGCCGCCGCCGGCCAGCGCGTCCTCGTCATCGACCTCGACCCACAGGCCAACGCCACCGACGTCCTGCTCGACGACCAGGTCAACGAGCCCGACGACACCACCAAGGTCCCCGGCACCTACGGCCTGCTCGCCGACCCCAAGCGCGGCGGTGGACTCCCCCTCGCAGACGCCATCCAGCCCGCCGGCGCCGCCTGGGCCAACGTCGACGTCGTCCCCGCCACCCAGGAACTCGCCGAGTCCGACGTCGACACCACCCCCACCCAGCCCCTGCGCCTGCGCAAGGCGCTCGAGCAAGGCGCGCAGGCGCTCGAGCCCTACGACGTCGTCCTGCTCGACTGCCCACCCAGCCTCGGCCGCATCCTGATCGCCGCGCTCGTCGCCGCCACCGACGTCATCGTGGTCACCGAACCCGGCGCCCACGCCCTGCGAGGCGTCTCCCGCCTCGAAGAGAGCGTCACCGAGATCCGCGACGGCTTCGGCCAGGACACCCCCCAGCTACTCGCGATCCTCGTCAACCGCGCCAAGCGCGCCACCGAGCACGCCTTCCGCGACAACGAGCTGCGCGAGGCCTACGGCGACCTCGTCCTCCCCGGCTCCATCCCCGAGCGCGTCGCCGTTGCCGACGCCGCAGGCGCCGGTGCCCCCGTGCACTCCCTGCCTGGCGACGGCGCACGCGTCGTCGCCAGCGCCCTCGACGAGATGTGGGCCGAGCTGCGCACCCGCCTCACCAAGGGAGCACCCGCACCCGCCCGCACCTAGCAGCACCCCTATTCCTAGGAATGGGCGCAACCACATCGACGCCAGCGACACGAGCAGCAACCGCACCGTACGCAAGGAGACGAGGACGCATGGCCACCAAGACGACCCGCCGATCTGCCGGCATCACCCGACCCCACCCCGCACGCGCCGCCGCCGAAGCAGCCCGCGCAGCCGCCGAGGCCGAGGCCGCCCAGACGGACGAAACGCAGACCGCACAGCCCGAAGCTGTCGATGCCCCCGAGCTGCACGCCACCGCGCCTAAGCCGGCCGACGCCCAGACGCAGGCCGACGTCCCGCGGCCGCTGCGCGGCCGCGCGGACCGCCAGCGGCTGCAGAGCGGCCGCGTCTCCTTCGCCGGCCGCGCCGCCACCGTCTACTTCGCCAGCACCGCCGACCGCGACCGCGCCAAAGCCGCCTTCATGGCCCGCGGCGGCACCGAGGGCTACACCAGCGAGACCGACTTCTGGGCCGACGTCATCCTCGCCCGCGTCGAGCAGTGGGAGAACGAGCACAACGGGGGAGAGCCGTTCGTCGTCAACACGCGTCGTCGTCGCCGCTGATCGTAGTCCGGTCATTCCTAGGAATAGGTGGAACGCCAGTTGACCTACGCTCTTGCCGAGCACATCTGCGTCCTAGCCAGCTGCGCCCCCACGGCATCCGCCATGAACAACTGGCAGAAGCTCGGCGCCGTCGGACCTGCAGCAGTCGCAATCGTTGGGCTGCTTGCGGCTGTCCTCACCTACAAGGGCGTGCGCGACACGCTAGGTCAGCAACGAACCGCGCTGACGCAGACGCTCGAGCAACAGCGCGTAGGTGCAGAAGCCGGCGTGGCTCAGCAAAGAGAAGCTGCCAGCCGCGAGCAGTGGTGGAAGCGAGCGCAGTGGGCGATGGACCTCACTCAAAGCGGCGTCGAGAGCAAGAAGGCGCTCGGTCTCGCCGTCCTCACGTACCTCGGCACGAGCGAGCTCGCCGGGGCGGATGAGGCAGCGATGCTTGAGCCCGCTTGGGTGCCTATCCTGGGCGATGACGACACCCGCGACAGCAACGCCGGCGACCTCCAGGGAGGTGCCTAACTATGGCTGAGGGCGAAATCGCCGGTGCGCCGGCCTCCGTTGGCCCCCACCAAGAAGGATCTGCTGCCGATGACCAGAGGCTGCGTCCCACAGACGACGAGAAAAGGATCTTCGGGGTCGGCCAGGTGGCGATTGACCCCGACGACGCCTTGCAAGCGATCGACCTCGGTCTGCTGCGGGAGAAGCAAGGGGACCCCGCCGCGGCAGCCGCGGCCTACCAGGTGGCGATCGACTCCGGCGACTTCCTGATAGCTCCCGTGGCGGCGCTCAACCTCGGTCTGCTGCGGGAGAAGCAAGGGGATCCCGCCGCGGCAGCCGCGGCCTACCAGCTAGCGATCGACTTTGGCCAAGCCGGGGTAGCTTTCGCAGCAGCAGCGTTCAGCCTCGGGGCACTGCGAAAGAAGCAGGGGGACTTCGCCGCGGCAGCCGCGGCCTACCAGCTAGCGACCAACGCAGGCGAGCCCCCCGCTCTCGAAATGCTGCAGGAGGAGCAGGGGGACCCCGCCGTAGCGGCGGCTGCTCGAGACGCTCGAGTGCTTGCGGCGGGTCTCACAGCCCTTGCGCCCCCCCTAGCGGACGCGCCAGCAGAGCACGAGGCGACCGATGGCCCACATGCCGAGCCGTTGCCTGTACAACACTCTCCCGTTGTCCGGCGTAACGCTGCACGCCTACGACTGGTTACCGACCGCAAGCAGGGTAAGACAAGCCCCGATTGGGTCTACAAGCTGGCAGGCGAGACAAGACCAGCCTGAGCGGTTCACACGCTTCATCAGCGCGAGCCGCGAACGCACCGCCAGCTGCTACGGATCGACTCGCCCAAGGGGCTCCTAGATCCTTCGACCACCCAGCAGCACCCGCACCAGGCCGCCCCGGGGGAGCGGACCACCACCGCGCCCGAAGTCGGCTGCTCGTGCAGTTGCGCTGTGGTGCCGACTGCGTCGGCTAGACCGGGACCGGCTGCGCCGGTGCTGAAAGCCCTTTCCTCCCACCTCCGGGGCGTCCGATCCTGACCGCCTGAACGGGGGGCGGGGAACGGTCAGCAGTCAACGCCGCACACACCGGGTTCCGCTCCCGACCGGCCTTCTCAGCACCACCCGTCACGGACCTGGGCACCGCAACTGCGGTTCCTAGGAACACAAGGAACACCAGTAGTCACACCGACACTTGCCACGAACAGGAGCACGCCGACCTGCGCCGTCTCGGCGACCACCTCAACACCGGAGATCTCATGACCACCAGCCCCAACCCTGACCAGCACGACCGCGCCAGGGCCACCAACGGCGCAGCCCAGCACCACGAGCGACCCCACCACACACCCGTCCACGTCGAGCAGCCAGCGTGCTCTACCTCGCATCGGATGACGGCTGGCTTTCCGCCACCCTCGCCCTGCTCGAGCTGCTCAAGTGCTTCCACTCAGCCGCACCCATCCGCGCCACGCCACACCCCCGCAGCTCGCGACCCTCTGGGCCGCCGCCGACCTGGTCCTCGTCGACGACGCCGACGACACGACCACGGCCTGCATGACCCTTCCCCCGCGAGAGGCAGTCATCCTCATCGCCGACTGCGACTGCGACCTACTCGCCGCTGCACACCACGCCTTCGCACTGGACGCCGAACGCCTCGCCGTCATGCCAGGCGCATTCAACTGGCTCGTCTACCGCATCGCCTGAGCCGTCACCGGACCCGCACCGAGGGATCACGATGAGCGCTTTCGCACGCCCCGCCGAGGCAGCACCACCTCGTCAGACCAGACGCCGCCGGCCCCGCCGCCGCCGCGGCCCCAAGCGGAACCGGAGGGCGTAAGCACTCACCCGACGTCAGGCGACCCGTCTGCGTCCGCTGCCACAAGGCCGTCAGCACTAGGCTCGACTATTACCCCCAGAGCAGGCGTGAGCTGCTCGTAGCCGGCGTCAGAGCCTGACCTGCGCACTTTGCCGCGGCCTGTGTGCCAGCGCCAGAGCAAGCAGAGGACCCAGCTACAGCCCGGTGGCTGGAACGCTCGCTGAGCTAGTGGATGCCCTTGTGCATGCTGCAGAACGACGAGCCGTTCACCAGATACTCAGCCTTCGAACCGCACTTGATGCACTTGAGGTCCATGCCCGGAGCGTAGGGCTCAGCCTGCTCGGTGCAGGCCGGTGTTGATGACCTGTGGGTGATGGACCACAATCTGTGGACGAAGTACCCCGTCATGTTCCATGATGGTGGGGACGCGCCAGGCTCCAACCCTGACGCGCCCCCGAGGCGGATCTGCTGGTCAGCAGCCGCCCAGGAACCGGATGACCGACACGACGGCCGAGAAGACCTGCATCACGAAGCCCAGCCAGGCTCGCAGGCTCTCGGCCGTCGCCCTGTTCGGCTTCGGCTTCGGGGTCTGATCGCTGTCCATCCGCACTCACCTCCCTTCAGACGGGCCACGTCTCCGGACGACGTGACCTGCCCAGGGGGAGGTAGTTCCTATCGTGACAGGTAGACGGTCAATCTTGCGTGGCACTCAACAGCCGTCCACACGCGCGAACCGCCATCCGTGCAGGTCAGAGGCTCTTCTCCCGCTCATCCACATGTACTCGGATGGTAGAAAGACCCCCCATCGGGTGACCTCCGAACGCTAGCGTCCGGGCCATGAAGCGGTGGCTGACGGTGGAGAACCTGGTCGAACTGGTCCGAACGGTCGGAGCCGCCATCGAGGCAGCCGCCTACTCCGTCCTGCTGTGGGGCATGGGTCCCATCTGGCCCGTGCTGGTCCTGCTGCTGTTCACCGACTGGAACCCGGCAGTTTGGGCAGACGAACACGCCGGCGCCGTCTTCGGCTGGGCCCTCGTGGCTACATCAGGGCTGCTCGCCCAGACGTTCCTCCTGCGTCGGCAGCAGGCCAAGGCACAGGTGCTAGAGAACGCATACGAGCGGCTCGCCAACCAAGCTCCATGATGTCCCTTGACGCCGGGGGAGGGGGCGTCTCCACCGCTGCAGGTTCGCATCATGGAAGCCACCGATGGGGTCGCGCACCTACACGCTCAACCGTTGGGCCACCCTTGACGGTGGGCCCTAGGCTTCGCGCATCCAGTGGAGCAGGAGGCGCTGATGTCTGAGCCACCCCACCTTCGTCACCAGCGTTACATGCTCGAAACAGGTCAATGGCAGACGCCGAGACCACAGTCGGGCTGGCCATCTCGCCCGAGCGACCATCAGATAGCGCTAGCGCGGGTCGACGCCATCCTCAAGGCGCTTCGATCGGCCGGATGGCCCGGCCGCGCCCCCTTGGTCGCCCGCGTCTATCGAGGAGGAGTGCGCTGGCTGCCGAAGCGCAACGTCGTCTTCGGCCATGGGTACCTCCTTGGAACCCAGCCGGTGCAAGGGGACGGTGCCGACTCTGGCAGCGACGAACTAGCCCTGGTTGTCAGCCACGGGGCGCCGTACTTTGGCTTCGCCAAGGGTGCAGACGGCATCAGACCGAAGGTTCCTCCGAGCGCGAGCCTTGTGGCCACTCTCGAGCGGCTAGCTCGAGATAACCACGTCAGTCTCCCTTGAGAGCTACCCTCACGCGGCCGTGAGACGAACTGATCAGCGCGTCGGGCGTTCCCACCAGAGAAGGCTGGTGTGACCACCGTCCTTGTTGCCCCAGCTGTCGGTGTTGAGGAGGCGCCAGCCGTCCGCGCCGCGCTGGTCGAGCAGCTCCTGCCTGGTGGGAACGTCCCTCAGCTTGGCGGCGCCCGGGGTCCAGGTGATCTCGTCGCAGGCGTACTCCATCAGCGCCACACCCCCTGCGTGCTGCGTTCGATGGCCCGAAGGTCGATGCGGTTGAAGATCCGCTGCCAGATGCGTCCGGTCTGCAGGGCACGGACGTCGCCCAGGAGGACCTCGGTCTGGTGCGCCACGGAGCGGGCCTGAGCGACCCTGCTGCGTCGTCGGCGAGTCACATGCATAAGCGTATGGGCCGACAACGACAGCACGACCTCTTCGAAGCCACGCGCGCCGCAGCGGAATTTCAGACAATAAAGCGCGACCTACCGAGCAGGGCGCAGATCAGCCCGGTCAACCCACCCTTGCACCGGCAGCCGCCGGCGCCCCGCCTCACCGACGTCACCAACGTCGTCGACCTCGTCGGCGGAGCCCCCGCCTGGCTCGTCGACGAGGTAGATCACCCACGCCCTCCAGGTGCCGTCCGGTCGCCGGTCCCAGTCCAGCACCAGACCCTCGAACGGCGGGCCGGAGGTGGGGGAGCGCACCCAGCAGTGCGCAGCCGGCCCCGTAGCCGGCCCGTCAGGGCTGACGCCGAGCTCGCCCCGGCGCTGGTCGACGACGCCCTGGTCCACGACGCCCTGGTCGAGGTGGAGTCCCGCGTCTGTAAGTTGCTCGAGCGGGGCGGTTGGTGTGAAGGAGCGCAGACGCTCGAGCCGGGCTTGCTGACCGCTCGCGAGGGGGTGGCGCGACGGCATTCCTCCAGGCACCCCACCCAGTCTGCATCAAATCGAACACGTGTTCGAGTGACGTCGGTGTGGCGGGTCGAGGTCAGAGGGTCAAGGGGCGCCCAGGCGGTCGGCGAGGTGAGTCAGCTGCTCAATCAGGGGGTGCACCTGCCCGACGTCCGGGCCGCCAGCTCGCACCACCGCGCGCAGACGAACCGCGAGAGCGTTGGTGACCTGCTGCAGCGCCCGGCTGCCGTCCGCGGTCAGGGTGATGCTGATCGCCTGCCCGTTGTCCGGGTGCCGCTCCTTGGCCGCGAAGCCGGCCTCGATCGCCCGGTCTAGCATCCGGGTACAGCTGGGCTCGGTCATCCCCAACGCCGTCGCCAGGTCCTTCAACATCAGGCCCGGTCGGGCGTCGAGCACCCGCAGCATCCGCTGCTGACGAACCGGAACGATGTCATTGCCGTCCTCGAGTAACGCCAGCCGGTGCAGCTGCGCTGCTAGCTGACGCGACTCCACGACTAGGCCGGGCGGGCGGGTCGGCTGGCGCGATGACTGCTTAGGCACATGCCATACGGTAACTGATTGTGATTCACCGAAGGGGCACGCCTCGACGTGCCACTCGGCAGGCGATAAGGGTAGATGTACCTCATGACCGCACACGTCGAGGCCCTCGCGCAACTGAACGAGCGTGCCCGAGGAGTTGGTGAATCCCTTGGCTGGTCGTTAGCCATTGGTGAGATACCTCAGTCTGGCTATGGCTTCCTTACGGCCCAACGACCTGACAACTCTGAGGCGGGGACCATCGTGGTGTTCGGGCCCAAGTTGGTGGACGAGCTTCTGCTCCACGAGTTCGACCACGTGCTCGACCAGCTCGCGGCCGGCGCTCGGCACATCGCGGCCGATGAGGACGGCGACCCGCGACTCGTCTGAAGTCGCGAATGCCTGCCGTGCCCAGCCCCACCGGGTCGGCCTAGTACCCCAACTCGGCTTGAAGCATCAGGGCATCGGCAGTCACGGTGCACATTGAGCCCGTCTGTTCGACCACGTCAGTGATGAGGTCCACGCCTGTTCGCAGCATTGCCTCAAGGCCAAGGCTGGCCAGGACCGGTCCCTCAACAGCGCGAAAATTGAGGACCGCTTCTGCCGGATCGCTTGGTACGAGGAGGTTCAACTCATCGCGGCGGCGAAAGATGGTCGTGTTGGGGGTGGTGCCGATCTTGGCGACGTAGTCGCTGCGGATGCCCAAGCTGGTCGTTGCTGACCACATCAAGGCGAGGCCGTCGAGACCAGCCACCTCGAGGTCAGCGCTGAACACCTGGCTGGGCACGAGGGTGTTCTGATCCAGGGCGCCGTCTCGGGTGAAGGCGGCAGCGATCGCCCCGTCTCGGTGGACCTCGACTCGCCCGCGGATGGCCGCAGGGCCTCGCTGCTCAACTCCATCCCTGCGGAAACTGCGGAGCCCCCTACGAATAAGGCCGTTGCGCACCATGTAAAGCGGTCCTAGCTGGCGCATCCCCACGCTGCCGTTCCATGGTGTCGACCAGGCTGCGTTGATGATCTGGCTGGCGGCCGCCACGTGTAGCGACGTCTGGCGGCTCAGTGGTCGCGTAGGTGTCGCGAAGACCACTGTCCAGGATGGTCCGCCACCGGGTGCGTCGCTCTGCGGTAGGCCCCTCAGGAAATGCTCAAAGCGGTCGTCCAGATCGTCGTGCCGCCGTTGCCGACCAGCCGCGCGCGCGGCGTACGCCCCCTCGAGCTGCCGTTCGCTCATCCACTCCGTCTCTGGTCCATGCCTGTAAGGGCACGCGAAGAAGTCCGGCTGAGCCCGTGGATGCACCAGGTGCGGCGCATCGGCGCTGTCCGGCACGATCATGACCAGCACCCCGTCATCCGGCGCGCCCTCGGGGGCGATGTGAACGAGGTCGACGCCGGTCACCGTTGGGTAGACCAGGCTGTTGATGGTTCGACGAATGCTTCGTCTCACCGCCTCATCCACGCGTCCCACGGGCCGGATACCGTCGGCGGCGGAGGTGCCCCGCTCCTCGACGATCCCGTACACGATGACGCCGCCGCCGCTGTTGGCCATGGCGGCTACGTCTTTTGCCAGCTCGCCCCGGTCGTGATCACTCTTCTCACGGTCGGACCCGCGGTCGGGGAGGGGGGGATGCTGCTTCCAGTCAAGCTCGGCGTCCTCGAGCGTCCGAGCCAGGCAAATCTGCTCGATCAGCTCAAAGGACAGCGTGTCGTCCGTTCTGCCGAGCGCAGCATGTAGCGACGTCCAGGGCATCAGCGGCTGATCTCCTTCTTCTACGCGTCATTCGACGCACTGCGGGGCGTGAGGTCGCCGCTCGCCGCCCGCGGCGCTCATCATCATTCGTGCCGGCTCAGTGGTTGATCAGGCGTTGGCTTAGCCCCGCGTAGGGCTGTCGCACCGGTCAGGTGCCCATGCGTGGCGTGGTGCGCGACTTCTTCGCCCGTGGGGTCTTCTTGAGCGGTGCTGGAGCCAGTCTGGCGAGCATCTCCTTGTCCGGGGCGAGGGCGGGCCCGCGTAGGCGGTAGACGCTTCGACGCCGGCGTGTGTCGAAGACAGTGGGGTTCGACCTCGCCGCGAGAGGGTGTCGCTCGACACTCAGCAGGTGAAGTGCTCGCAGCTGCCGGGTGCCTTCTGCGCGGGTGGAGGCTGAGATGTGGTAGCGGGCAGGGAAGGCGGCCGTCGAGAACCACACCTCAGCGCCGTCACCGCCCTGCTCAGCGAGCAGGATGAGCAGCATCACCAAGCCAGGACCGTTGAGCTGCTGAATGTCCCCTTGGACCCACAGCTGAGACGACAGGCGGAAGTACACGTTCCGCTCGCGCTGGATGCTTCCTCCTGCCCCCAGGCCAGCCTGGGTGTACGCCTTCGATGGTGGGGTGTAGGGCGTGCCGTTACCTGACTCATCCATCAGGACGAGCAGGTTGGGTGCGCCGGCCTGAGGCACCACCTTGATGAGTTGGTGATTCGCCAGCGTCTTCACTGCAGCGGCTACTCGACGGGCCCCCCTGCCCTCTGGGTCGTCAAGACCCAGCAGGGTCGCCCAAGCTCGCGCTGGCTTGTCGGTAGACCAGGGCGCCCGAGAACAGCGCCACAGCAGAGCTAGGTAGAGCTTGAGTGCTACGACCCCGCTACGCCCGCCTTGATAGACCGAGGCCATCGGTGGGGGAGTCCCGTCACCTCGTCGAACGAACGACTTCCGCACGGGGGTCGCCCGCCTCAACCTTGTCGAGGCATCGAGGTCTCTGGCTGCGAGCAAAGCCGAGGTCGGGACAGCGCTCCGGTCGAGGGCAGCGCGCTGCTGGTCGTAGTGAGACAGCGGTGGTTCGTTCAGCGACTGCAGGAACTCATCGAAGAATTTTCGAGCCGCCAGATCCGCTTCCGTGGGGGTCGTACCTCCCACGGGGTCCGCGCTATCCATTGGTGTCCTCCATACCTTCGCGCCACAGACGTAGTGCTGACAAGTCCACAAACGCAGGGGTTTGCGCGCCGCAAACGCTCTCTCGGCTGAGGTGTAAGTGTAGGCCTCAGATTTGCGTTTTCGGGGATCCTTGTAGTAACTTGGATACTGGAGAGGCGTCTTGACACGAGGCCCCAGGCTGTGTCATAGTAGAGCCCTGCTCGAGGCCGCGTTGTAGGCCCGGGGATGAAGGCCGCTTCATGACGCGGCACCTCTGACCTAGACCTCGAGTTTGACCGAAACGTCGACGTGGCTAACGCGCTCACGCGGCAGCGTCCCGGCTGGTAGCAGTGGTCAACGCCCACGGCCGGGCACGCGCGGTCACTGAAGGGCGGTCCCCCTTGGAACGGGGGCCGCCCTTCAGTCGTTCGCGGGCCACCTGGTGACTTCGCTGACAGCTCCTCAGGGCACGCGGCACCTATCAAGGGTCGTCCTTAATCCTCAGGCTGGCTCGGTGACTACCGTGACGCGCCCGCCAGGTGGCATGTGCAGGACCGCGGTGCCGTCTTGCGCAAGTTGCAGAGTCCAGCCATGGAGGTCAACCCGGTCGCGGTGGGATGGGCTGGGCCGGCGTGGCTCGTCGTCAGCAAGAGCAGCGGTGTCGAAGTAGCGGATGGGGCGAGCTTGGCCCCGGGTCCACACGACCGGGCTTGCCGAGCCGACCAGGTGGGCCCAACGGCTCGAGGGTGTCCCCTGGAAGCGAACTCGGTCGTCCTGGACGCGCTCCCAGCCTGTGATGTCGTAGGCCGCGACGACCCGTCCGGCAGCGACGCCGACGATCGCGTCGCCGTACTGGTGGAGCTTGGCTTCGGCCAGTGCGGCCCAATCACCGAGGACGCTTTCCTCGGCAGTCAGTCGACCAGCCTGCACTTCGGGCCATGTGCGTTGGACGAGGGCGAACAACATGCGGATCTCCTTCGTGGCGTTGTCTCGTAGACGGACAGGAGTGGGCTCGGCCTGCAGTGCAGGCCGAGCCCGCGGGTTCACGCAGCCTCGCGGCTGTCGTGCTCGGCGGCGGGCTGCGTGACCTTGTGCGCGTTAGTTCGACGGGTCGGTCGAAGGACCTTCATCGGCCAGCCGTCCCCAGGCGTCCAGTGCGCGGGGGAGGGCGTGCCGATGAGGTGCGCGAACTGTGGCGCGGCCGCGGTCGTGAAGTCGACCCTGTTGTTCGGCGCGAGCGTGAAGCCCGTGATCCAGCGGACGTCGATGATGACGAGCACCTGGCCGGCAGCGGTGTTCCGGTACGCAACAGCGACCAGCACCTGGAGCGGCTGCAGGTAGCCGGCGATGGTGGCCGGGTGTCGCTGTCGAAGGGGCCAGGTCCCATCTAGGCGGGCCCGGATGAGCGGGGATCCCTGCGGGTGGGTCCGATCTGCGTGCACGACGGCGATCGTGTGCAGCAGCAGCGCGTTCAAGTACGGCGACATGTTCGGCTCCTTGATGTTTGGGCTCGTACTCCGAGAGTACATAGGAGCCGATGTTTCGTCCACTACTTCACCGCATCATGCTGCGTCGTCGTTGTCCGGTGGCGCCGCCGCGACCAGGACGCGTTGCCCGAGGAGCTACGACGTTGAGCTGCTGAGAACGGTTGGTGCGTCTGGCATCTGGCGTCTTGCGGCGCTGGTACGGCTGCAGCGCATGAGCAGCAACGCACCTCGACCAGCAGCTCGAGGTAGACCTCGAGCACCCCCACACCACCAGCGCGACGTCCAGGGCGCCGTCGAGAGGCCCAGCGCTCCGGGTGCTGCCGGGTGGCCGGGCGTGACGCACGAGCTCGGGTACGCGCGGGTCTCGTCGACGCAGCAGGACCCGCAGCTGCAGCTCGATGCGCTCGAGCAGGCCAGCTGCTACCTGATCCGGACCGACGTCGCGTCCGGGAAGAACGCCGACCGACTACAGCTGCAGTGCCTGCTTAAGAAGCTGCGGCCGGGGGACACCTAGTGGTGTGGCGGCTGGACCGAATCGGCCGGTCCGTGATCGACCTGCTGCGCATCGTCGACGAGCTGCGCGAGCGAGGCGTGGGGTTCCGATCGCTGAGCGAGGGCCTGGACACCATCACCGCGGCGGGCCGCTTCACCCTGACAATCATGGCCGCCCTCGCCGAGATGGAACGCGAGCTGATGCGCGAACGCACCCTGGCCGGCCTCGCCGCCGCCAAGGCCGGCGGCCGCACCGGCGGCCGACCCCCAAGATGACCCCGACCATGCATCGGCGCGCCCGCACGCTACGCGACCGCGGCGCAAGTCTGCGCGAGATCGCCGACGCGCTCGGCGTCGCCCGCACCACCGTCAACCGAGCCCTGACCGACGACCCCCCAAGAGCCGACCGGTTTTGTCGGCTGACGACGCTTAAGCGGGGGTCGCGGGCGGTCACGAGGTTGAACCCGAGTTCGCCCTCGTCACTGTTCGCACCAGCGCCTGCCCGACAGCCGGTGGTGAGATCGTGAACCCAGCCGGTTACCCGGTGCCGGCTGGATGCCGGCGCGCTTGACGCTGGGCTAGGAGACGGTGCAGCAGCACTGCTAGGAGCAGCGCGTACATGGCTACGACGCAAACTGCGCCGAGGAAAGCCGTGAGGTCGGAGAGGGTCGCCCAACCCGAGCCGGCGTATGCGCGCTCATCAGCGCTCTTTGCGCCCTCCTTCACCGCTATCGATGTGACGAAGAGCGTCGCCCCGAGGGTGGCGATCCAGGCCCCGACTCGGACCGGCTCGAAGGGGTCTGTCTGTTCCGACCGCGCGAGCCTGAGTGACAGGTAGGCGACCGCCTTCGCGGTCTCATCCTTCGCCTCGCCCTCAGGAAGCTTTTCCCCGATGCCTTGAAGACGCGCGATCCGAGCAGCCAGCCTGTGTGCCTTTTGCAGCTGTGGCACGAACGTGGCGAGCCCGATCAAGATTGGAACAGCGCCTAGCAAACTCAGGGCGGTCTTCATGCCCGGGAGGCTATGGCGCGCGTCTCGCTGGCTGCGGCCCGGTTGGCGTCTGGTGCGTTCTCCAGCCGCCTCGCAGTGCGCTGGCTGTCGCCGTGTGTCTGGGTGGTTGGCCGGTGCTCGCCCAGTCTGACGGGCCGGGGACCCCGACCGGTCAAGGGCGCCTCCGGCGTCGCTGCGCGATGGCCTGCGGCCACCCTTGACAGGCCACCCTCGTCCCGTCTGCCCGGGCTCTGCGCCCCGGCCCGGATGGTCCGGCGGGGCCCAGAGGGAGGCTGTCATGGCAGCACGTTTGAGCCGCACTGGTCGTTCGAGGCGGCAGGAGGAGACCGAGTTCTGCTCGGTGATCGCGAGTGCGCGGCTGCGTGGGACGCAGGTTGCCGCGGTGCGGGGGATCACGGCGGCGGCCGCGGCCGCGACGGGGCAGACGCACATCTCGGTGCGCCTGGGTGACGTCCTGCTTTACGTGGAGGACTGGGCGGCGTTGGACACGCTGGTCGACGTCGCGGGGCGCGCGCAGGCGTTGGCGAGCGAGGTCCTCGGGGCCCGCACCGATCAGTTCCTGATCGACCAGGCCCGGGCGCGGCGCGCGGCGCTCGAGCTCGGGGTCCGCACGGAGCGACGCTCCACGTCCGGCACCGACTGACCGACCGGCGGGTCGGTGGGAGCGGGTCGGTCGTCCTCAGCCTGGGGGCGGCCGGCCCGCTTCGTCCACAGCTTCGGCGGCGCGGGTGCGGCGGCACCGTCCGGCTCGCCACGGTGGTCGTGCACGACCCCGGCGTCGTCATCGCCGAGGCCCCCTGACCTGAGATCTGGAGCCCTGGATGACCGATCCTCTTGCAGTAGGCCCTCGCACCGACCCGGCATCGGATGGGGTCGACGTGGTCGAGCAGATCGCGGTGGTGCTCCCGGCCGAGGCGTCGTCCGACCAGGAGCACGAGGTGTGGCGTGCGCTGGCCGAGCTGGACGCGTTCTGGGCGCTGTACGACGACGAGCGCGACGACGACGTCTAGGCGCCCGGGGCATGCGGCGGGTGTGTGGATGAACCTTCCCCGCCCCCCCGGAGGGGTCCTGCAGGTGCGCTCGGCCCGGGTCAAGGGTGACCGCGTGCGGTCATCGCGGTCGCGACGCGCAGCGTCCTTGACGCGGGTCGAGTGCACCTGACCCTGGCAGCTGGGGGCGGAGATGGTGTTGCGCCTGGCGAGCCTCAGAGTTGATCGTGTGAGCGCGACGTCATAGGAGGTTCTGACGGCGCTGGCGCAGGAGGACGGACGTCCTTTGCTTGTCGTCGCTCACCAGGTCAGCGGTGCGAGGGACGGATCAAAGTCGGTGACCTCGCTGTAGTGGGTCCACTGCAACTGCTCGGCGGTGTCCCAGTCGTCGATCTTGGCCAGGTCCGACATGAAGCTGTCGGCGATGAGCGCCTTGGTGGGGGTGCCCTTGAGCGGGGCTGAGACCACCACTTGGACGACGTCGAAGTCGTCGTGGGGGGTCTTCTTCAGTCGGTCGTAGCCGGAGTGGAAGCCCTCGATCGCCGCCGCGCGCACCCCAACGGCATCGGTGTCAGGTGTCCCGACGCTGACCCGGATCCCGGACTTGGTTGTCGTGAACTTGACGGCATAAGCCGGCAGCACAGTTGCGCTGGCGGTGCTCGCTGCGGTGCTCGGATTGAAGGTGCTGCTCGTGGTCGGCGATGAGTTGCCGGCGTCGACGGAGCTGCTGTCGCACCCGCCGATCAGGAGCACGGTGAGGGTGGCCGCGGCCCTCGCTGTGCGGTGACGGGTCATGGGCGGAGCCTAGGGTCGCGGGCGCCTTCTCGTGGGCGATGCGCGCCGTTGCGAGGGCCGGTGGGGTGAGAATGCACTCGATGCGCGAACTCAACCGGTTGACCTTTCGAGGTACCTCCTATGCGGGGGGCGGGGAGGATGCCGGGCCCTTGGTGCTTACGCCGGTGATCGACGATGTGAGCCTGGTCGATCGCGTCAGGGTCTTTGAAGATCGTCGCGGTTTCACTCCGGCCGGAGCCTACGACGGGCTAGTGCCGAGCTACTTTCGGTTGGGCGACCTGCGGCGGTACTTCCTAGGCCAGGAGGAACGTCAGTGGCCGCAGCCTGAGCATCTCTGGCTGCTGGCC
Organism: Angustibacter aerolatus; assembly: GCF_054776675.1. Taxonomy (NCBI): domain Bacteria; kingdom Bacillati; phylum Actinomycetota; class Actinomycetes; order Kineosporiales; family Kineosporiaceae; genus Angustibacter; species Angustibacter aerolatus. The sequence continues at coordinate 15,211 of NZ_BAAHBM010000038.1, read as the reverse complement.
TGCGATGGTTGCGGCGAGCCTGGGTGTTGGTCTCTGACTGCCCGGGTCGTGCCGCTGCACGACATCGTCATGTGGACCGGCTTCAGCCAGGAGGACCGGTCGAAATGGGACTACTCCGGGTTCGGGCCATTCGTGTTTGCGCGCGATCAGTACGAGCGCGCGGTCGCGTGGGCAGCAAGCGCAGCTGAAGGCGAAGTCGACGGCGGCGTATAGGGGCCGGAAGCCCGTTGTCACCTGACCGGGTCGCTGTCCGACCAAGCCCGTGAGCTTGCGGCGGGAGGCTGGCGTTGCGTCTGAGGGGCCGGCCACGGGCGGGTGGGAGGCCGTGCACGGGCCGCGATGGCGCGTGGTCAGCCAGGTGCGTGAAGTCAGTTGCGGCCTGTGTGCGGGTGGCACATCGGGTCCCGCTGTCCACCTGAGGGCGGGACGAGCCCGAAGGAAATAGCTCGTGCCGTCCACAGGTGGTCAGGGGGTGCTGCGGCTTGGCGTCAGCGCTCGGGGCTGGTGCCGCGGGCGCGTCGCACAGCGTGCGAGACGGGGTGCTTGGCGTCGGCGCCAGAGGCGCCGCGCGTGCCGGTCAGCTCGGCGCCGCGTGCGTCGACGACGTCGCGTTGCTGCTGCTTGTCGACGCCGTACGTCGTCGCGGCGTGGACGGCCGGGGTGGGGAACATCGCGCGGCTGAGCTGCAGCGCCTGCCGCGCCTCGTCGACTGCGGTGGTCGCTGTGCGAGGACGGTCGGTGAGCCGGTCGGTCACGAGGTCGCGCACGAGTTGTTTGGGGACGTGGACGTGGGGTTCGAGATGCGCGAGCAGCTCGTCCAGGTCGCGGACCTGCCAGTAGCCGTCGACCACCTCGGAGAGGGAGTCGCCCTCGTCTCGGTACGCGGCAAAGCGGTTCAGGGTGAAGTCACCCTCTGTGGTCCTGTCCGTTCCGGGCGTGGGTTCGACCTGGGCGAAGTAGCTGGATTGGGCGCGCTCCCAGCCGATGTGCCAACGCAGGTTGGTGTCCGGGTCGTCATAGGTGTGGCGTGACATGCGCTGCCCCCTTGGCGTCGCGTCGGGTGTCTGGTCGGTAGGTCAGCCGACGGAGGCCAGCGGCGTCGTGCCGGCGCTGCCGTCGGATGCGTCGTTCGCCGGGGCGTTCGCCGGGTCGGCGCCGGGGCGTGTGCCCGCGCCGCGGCGCGGGGCGCGGGGTCGCCCGGGTGCTCGCCGGGCGGGTGCGCCGAACCCGACGCGGCGCAGTTCCTGCTCGGTCCAGCCGGCCTGCACGGCGGCGCTGTAGGCGGCGGCGTCGCCGGTCTCGGCGTCAACGAGCGCGGTGCGCGTGTCCTCGACGTGCTGTCGGGTCTTGGCCAGCGTGCGCACTGCCTCGACGCGGGCGTCGAGCAGGGCGCGTGCGGCCGCGACGGCGGTCTCTTCGGTGGTTGCGCTCCAGAACAGAACAGCTGCTCATCGCCGTGGGCGCTAAGCAGCCGTGCACTGATGACTGCTCGACGACCTCGCGTCGACACTCTCAAGGGGCATGCCCTGCGCGCCGACGATGACGCGCAGACGCTATGAGGGGCCAAGATGAACGACAGTACAAACCCGATTGTCAGTCCGGACGGCACCATGCGGTGGGATGGGACCGCCTGGCAACCCAACTCGAGCACGACCGTTCCGTTCCAGGCATCCGCCTCCAGGTGGAGCCGACCTGTGAGGCCATGGCAGCTTGGCGTGGCCGCTGCCGCCACCGCAGTGCTGGCCTTGGGCTCCTACCAGGCTTGGCGGCACGTGGGCGACGCCTCAGCTTCCAAATCGTCGGCCGCGGTCGCCATCAGTGTTCCCGAGACACTGTCGGCAGTAATGACGCGATGCAATAGGCAGGCAAATGCGGATGCGCCGCCTGAGCCGGAAAAGCCCGTGTCGATCACGACGACATATGACTGGGACCAGTCCATGAAGAACTGGTCCTGGGGTCTGGATATCGCCAAGGCCACCAACGACTGCGTGTCTGCAGATGGGCGTTTTACCTGCGCGCTGGAGATGTACGACTCAGGTTGCCAAGAAGCAAACGCGCCTGAGACGAAGGTGACCTGGCATGCTCTCGGTCTTTAGCGACGAACGTGGGATCTAGGCAACACGGTCCACCGCTCCCGGGGCATGGGCGAGTCTTCTGAGCGACGTCCTGCCTTCCACCCGTCGGAGGTCCACCCTTATGAAGCGCCGCACGGCGCATTGCAGCACCTGTGGCCAGCGCAACGCCGATAACTTGACATCGGTGTGAGGGATCGAAGCGTTGGGGTCCTGGCGATACTGGTTCGAACCCAGTGCCGCGACTGGTTCGAACCCAGTGCCGCGACTGGTTCGAATTCAGTAACGGGGAACCACGGCGACTCGTGATCGGTGAGCAGGCGGAACTACGGCGCACCGTCGGCGCCCGTCTGACGCGCCGTCTGGATCTGACGCACGCGAGGCGATGACGCTCCGTCCTGGGCGAGACTGCTGGCATGAAGTTGTGTCCCCAGTGTCAAGGCCCCGTACCCCGAGAGATTGATCGGTCGCCGGCAATCGTCGAGTACTGCCCTCATTGCGACTTCGCGTTGCATCGGCACGAACGGACAGGGCCGGAGCCGACCGTTGATCCGCAGCGCCGCGATGCCTGAGGTGCACTGAGCTTCACGATCTCGGGGGCGGCGTTTAACCCGATGGCCGGGCGAAGTCCGTTCCGGGGCCGTAGTCGGTCTCGAGTGGGCCCAAGAGCACTGCGTCAGCCCCGAGGGGAAGAGCGCGACCGTTACCAGCGGCGAGGCCGTGCAGTGCACCGCTCGGTACGGCGCCTGGTCGGACGGCATCCGTTCCGAGTTCCTCGCCTGACGGGCCAGTGGACAGCGATGACAGCAACGCCGATAACTTACCTTATGTAAAGTCAATGCATTCACATGGTGCACGCCATGGTCCCCCTGAGACTTGGCAGGCCCATGGGTTCGCCATCCCGTCTTCTAGTCTGTGGGCCCCTCGCTACTCATCGGGTTGCAGGGGATACAGGACGAGCTGCGTCATGCTGTACACGAAAGCGCTAACCGCAGCTAGCAGTACGAGAAAGCTGACGATGCGGCTAAGGAGACGAATACCAGACCCGTGCCTTTCCGCAACTGTTGCGAGCCAGATGACTGCCAAGAGCGGAACTGGGGCTACAAGAATCAGGGGGGAGCCATAGTTCGTCCACATCCCGAACGAGCCATGCAGCGTGGTGATCCACGAGGTCCGCGCGAGGTGTACGGTGCGGCGCGCTCGTGTCGGCGTCTCGACCACAGTCGCGTTCATGTCGGCACCCTAACTGCGCTAGAGAAATAAGACATGCAAACAGTCGAACGAGCCCGCGCGCAGGTCAAGACAGTTGAAGGTCTGCGACGACCATGTCGTGGTCGGACGGCCGGTTCGTCTGGGTGCGCTGCAGCACGTTCTCGAACCGGACGGCGCCCCGCAGCCCCTTCGTGGCGATGACGTCGAGCCGCGCGCCCCAGCCGGACGGGCTCTTCGGCACGGTGCGGGCGAAGGCGTTGTACGTCGTCCAGCGGGTGTTGACCTGGGTGACGGCGTCGGCGGTGTCGTAGAAGCCTGCCGCGACCAGCGCGTCGTGGGCAGGGTCGCCGCCGCGCGCCGCCTGCCACGAATTCAGGTCGCCGCCGAGCACGACTGGCACGTGGTCGGGGTTCTCGACAGCCACCCGGGCCAGCACCGCCCGCAGCTGCGTCCTGCGCAGTGCCTGGTACCGGTGCTGCAGATCGGCGTTCGCGCTCTTGCGCTCGTCGAGGTGCACCGAGACGACCATGAACCGCTTATCCGACGCCCGGTCCTGCAGCAGGGCCCACGAGACCGAGCGGCGGACCCCAAGGTCGTCCTCGGCCAGCACCGGCATCTCCATGCTGCAGGAGGTCGAGACAGGTCGGGCGCCGACCCGGTCGGGGCAGTCACTGAGCAGGTCGTACCGGGTGCTGTCGTAAAGGATGCGCGCGCCCTGCGTGCCGGCGCGCTCGCCCGGCGCGATGTACCAGGTGGTCCGGACGAGCCGGTATTGGTCGGCGCCACGCGCCGCCAGGGCATCCAGCAGCGTCTGGGTCTGCCGCGGCGCACCCGCCGTGTCACCGCCGCCCCCGTCTGCCCGGCCAGGTGACAGCTCCTGGATCGCGACGACACCCGGGTGGTGCACGTCGATAGCCGTGGCGACGGCGTCGACCCGGCTGGCCCATGACGGGTTCGCCCAGCGAGCGGTGCGCACGTTGAAGCTCGCGACCCGCAGCGGCGTGCCGGCTTTCGGCGTCACCGGCCGCGGCGCGACCGACCGCAGGTACGGGAAGGCGCGCGTGGCGGTGCCCTTGCCCTTGGTGTTTACGGCGGTGAGCCGGAAGAACAGGTGCTTGCCGGTGCCCGGCGCGGCGCCGGCCGACGCGACCTGCTTCGCGGTCAGGGTGACCGACCGCTTCGCGCCGCCGACCGTGAAGTATCTGGCGTGCCGGCCGTGATCGGGCAGCGTGGCGCTGCCCTGCTTGAAGGTGGTCAGGCCGGTCTCGATGCGGAAGCTCGTGGTGTGCCCCCTGGTCTGCTTCCACCGGATGGTGACCTCGCCGGCGTGCGGGCCGGGCGCCGACGACACCGCGGTGATCCGTCCCGGCCGGACGGCGGCCTGCGCGGGCGCGGCGGCCAGCAGGGTCGGCGTCAGGGCTGTGACGGTTAGAGCGGTTAGCGCGAGAGGACGGCGCACCGGGATCCTCCTGGGTGACTGCAGCCGACCGTCGAATATGAATCTCCCACTGCCCGTCGGCAGGCCGATCTGTGATCTTGAGTGTTCGTGCCGCCCCTCGCGACGGCGATCCCACCACCCTGCGTGAGCGGGTCCACGGTCATGCAGCCCGTCAACTCCCTCGGATGTGGATGATCCAGGTCAGCAGTCTGGAATCCTGCATGCGCTGCTTCCTGATACCCGCACTAAGTCTGTGATTCTTCCACTTTTTGGTCTGCTGCGTGTAGAAGATCCTGCCGTCTTCGACCTTGGTCACCAAAGAGGTGTGGTCCCTCTTGAGGTCCCCATTGAAATCCCAGTAAATGAGATCACCGGGCACTGCTTGTTCCTCCTTGGTCACGTGCAGGTCGTACTGCTTGTGCCCCAGGTACTGGTAATGCTTATCGGCGTTGATAAACGTATAGCTTTCCACTGGTCCGTGCTTCCACCAGTGATGTGTGCTATTTCGCCCACCCTCGCTAAATTTCATGTCACCACCGCGCAGGGCTTTTGACACGAAATTCTGACAGTTATTATCGTACTTGGGTTTGTCCTCGACGTGATCCCAAGCCCACTGCACTGCTTTCAAACGATCCACCGGTGCCGGCGCCTTGGCGGCGGCGGTCTGCATCAAAGCGGGCGCAGTCGACTCTCGACCCTGCGCAAGGGGCAGGTCATCGTCGCCAATTTCTAGGGCGTTCTCTCTGTCTAGCAACTCGTCACCGTCAGCCAGGCCCTCGCTGCTCTGCATCGCGCCGTCCCGGAGCGAGGTAACTCCCACGATTGCGCCGCTGCTGAGGGTGGAGAGCTCGACCCGCCAAAGATCGCTACTGACGGAACCACTTGCAGAAGGCTGCGTCACGGCGTCCTGCCACATTGACACGACGCCTGCCGCGCCTGTTTCAGGGTCGGTGACAAGGAGCTGATCGGTAGCAGTCGACGTTGCTGAATCAGGAGCGTCATTGCGGCTGACCAAATCGGTGTACGTCGACGTCACGTCATCAGTCTGCGCTGCGACAGCCCCCTGAATCTGGGTGGCGTACGACAAGCCGCTTGTTGCCGCACTGGCCGTGGTCGCAGAGCCGGTGCGAAGCCGGTTCAGCGCTGTCTGCAACTGCGTCGTCTTATCTAGATCACTCAATCGAGCGGTGCCATTCGCCACGAGAAAAGACGTGCTGCTGGTTACGGGAGACGAACCCTTCGAGTTCTGTACCTGAACCTGAGCGGTGAGGCTGGCGCCGGGTGTTAAGCCATGAATGATGGTCGGTGAAGAGGCACCCAGAACGGTCTTGATGGTCGTCCCGGCCGAATCAACGATTCTGACGGTCGTGGTGGTGTCGTCGTCTACCGAAAAGTCACTCAAGTTACTGGCCCATCGGACGAATGCTCCCTCATGCCCGGGCCAAACCGTGACGGACAATGGCGCTTTCGGTGCCGTCGGGACGACATACGTGATCGTCATTGAACCTGCAGTGGAGAGCGAAACTGCCGCATCAGTCTCCGCTGGAGAGGCCAGCATCAAGCCCAAGTCCGTCGTGCTGCGGCTGTCCTGCCAAGTCTGCGCACTGTCTGTGACATCGAGAGCGGCGAGCTGGCTCATGGTTGTGCTGACGAATTCACCACTCCCCGCAGCCACCATGGCCGGTCCGTCACTGGTCGCCCAATTGCCGGAAACCTGCGTCACATTCACGCCTCGCGTCCCGCACGACGGATTGCAGCTCAGGCCGGCCAGATTGGCCGTGGCCTCGACAATCTCAGCATCCACCGGAACGAGCGAAGCAGCATTGGCCTTCACAAACACGTAGTTCGATCCACCGAGCTGCACAGCAGAAGACTGCAAGGCGCAACTGCCCGAGGCGCAATCGGCTGGGTCGACACTGGCGCTGGCCAGCGAGAGAGCACTACGCGGAATCGTGACCGTCTGCGTCGTAAACGAAGCACTCTGATTGGTCGCGGACTTTCTGGCAGTCACTGCGGAGCATATTGCCGTGCTCGGTACGCAAGCCTGCGCGGCCCATTGGATGCTCGAGCCAAGCGCGGCGATAGCGGGAGTGATGGTGGCTTGGAGCTCGTCATCGTTGGAGCCCGACGAGATGATCGGTGCGCCCCCGTTGAGCGCCGTGCCCGCGCCGTCCCACAAGAAGAAGCGCATGTCGATCGCGTGCTGGGACGGTCGGCCTGAACGGGCGCTGATGAGGAGTCCCTCTGGGCCCGGGGCCGAACGCAGTTCCGTGACGCTCGTGGGGACATCGATGGTCACGGTCCGGCCCTGCGTCCACGGGCTCGTGTGGGTCGCGTCCCGAACGCGCACGCGGTAGCTGTACGAACGCCCAGGGGTCAGTGCCCCGGCCGGGAGTGTCCACGAAGCTGCGGTGTTCGCCGCGACTGCAATTGAGGAGGAGGCAATGGGCGTCGACGACGTGAAGGAGTAGGCCTCGAAGTCGTAGGTCACAGCTGCGCCGGTGGGCCCGGCGTCGGCCCGAATCACGGGTGTGGGGCTGGTGACGAGAACGGACTGAGCGCGGTCGCTGCGGTCGCTCGGCGTCACGGTGATGTTGGCCACCGGTGCCGCGAAGGGGTCGGTGCCGTGCAGGACGGTGTAGCTCGAGGTGGGGCCGATGTTGCCTGCTCGATCGATGGCGCGCGCGTAGATCACGTAGCGGCTCGACCCGGCCTGCGGCGTGAAGGAGAGGTCAGCGGTGCCCGCACCCACCCGGGCTGTCGTCTTCGTGAACTCCTGGTCGTTGATCGACCAGTTGATCGAGCGTGCGTCTGCATCGGACGTAGACGCTGTGACGTGGGCAAGGCCTTGCGCGTCCGTCGCGACAGCCCATTGCCCGTTCGGATACGTGGAGGTCAGAGCGGGTGCGGCGGGCTTGGACGTGTCCACCGTGAAGGGCGTGAGCGTCGACCAGGCGCTGCTGATACCCGCAGCGTTGGTGGCCCTTGCGCGCCGGTAGTACGTGGTCCCGTTCGTGAGGGCCACGCTGCCGGTGCATGAGGCCTGCTTGCCGGAGGGGGCGTACGAGCTCACGGCGGTGGCAGTCGCGCAGCTGGTCTTCAGCGACGCGGCATCTCCGGCGGTGGAGGTGTGGATCTGCACGTCGTACTTGAGAGGGTCTTCTAGGTCGTCGGTGGAGACAGCGGTCACCAGAGGCGTCGTCGACGAGACGTAACGCAGGTTGCTCGTGGTGGCCCCAGGCGTGATCTGCAGACTTGGAACGGCAGGCGTGCTGCCGTAGGTGACCGACAGGACCGGCTTGTGGACCGTGACGTTGCAGCTCGAGGTGGCAGGCGTCGCGCTCTCTCGGTTCATGGAGCAGAAGTACTTGCGCTGCAGGGCGTCAGTCTCCGACGCGCGCAGCTCGATGCCGTAGTTGGTGAGGGCACCGGACGCCCAACCGGCCACGATCTTCTTGACGTCGAGGGTGCCGTAGTCGTTGCTGCACCCCGGCTCGTACCCATGCGAGAACGTCGCGCTAGACGAGTAGGTCGCGCTCGTGTCGACGGTCGGCTGAGTCGCCCACGTGGCATTCGTGACCGACATCGCTGACGTGATGGGGTATGCGTAGACCGGCTTGGCGTCACAGGTGAACGAGACGTGGTTCCACAGCTTCAGGGTCGCCGCTGTGATGGTCGTTCCCATGAAGGCCGGGTCGTTGTCCCACCGCAGCAACGCGCGCATCCGGTTGGCCCCGGTGTAACCCACGCCCCAGCTGTGCTCGGAGCTGTGGGTCACGGTGTCGTTCTCTTTGACGAAGGTGTCCCCCGTACCCGTGAGATTGCCGATCACTGGGTCGATGGTCACCGGGTAGTGGGTAGTCGGTGCGGTCAACCACGACATGGAGGGGGTGAGGTCCAGCTGGGGGTCGCCGGCGTCACCAGAAGCATCAGCCGCGACATAGCGGCGATTCGCCGGCAGGCCGGCCTCGTCGAGCTGCGCGTCCCACATGACCGGCTTCGGTGACGCAAAGACAACCTCGCCCGCAGTGTCAACGAACTCAAACCCGCCGCCGTCGGCGGCGTCCCGCACTGCCAACCCAGTCAGGTCCAACGGAAGGTGGATCGCGGGGGCCTTGAGCGGGGCGGCCTTTAAGACCAAGAGCTGTTCAAAGCCCTCCGACACTGCGGTGAGGACCAGATCGGTGTTGGCGTCCAACGCGTACGTTGCGCTCGCCCCGGACACGCTGGGGGCTGGCAGAGTCTTGGTCCAGTTCAGCCACAGCCTCTTCGTGCCGTCTGAAAGTTTGGCCGCGGGGCCGTCGCCGCCCGAGGAGAAGACCACAGGGTTGGCAGAGGCCTTCGGAGCCCAACCGGTGGCGAGGTGCTCGAGGTCGAGGTCGACCGGCACCCACGCGTCGTCCTTGCGTACGCGGATCGGCTCGAGCGATGTATCGCTGGTCACCGTGCCGTCAGGATTAACCCAGACCGTGTTGGTCTCGGTTCGCTCGTCGGTCACCTCAACGCGTGAGCCCTGCTCGGCCGCAGCCCAAAAAGCTGATTCGCGGTCGGGGACCTCGGTCACAGTGGTGATCGGACCCGCAGGGGTGCTGGCTTCCGTGACGGGCAACGCAGACGCTGTCACCGGGTTAAGTAGCGTGGCGCCCATCGTGGCGGCACACACCACCAGGCAAAGCCGCGAGCGGAAAACGCCGTGCGTGTACCACTTAGCCACAGGGAGCCCTTCGACACGGTCGAGCTCCACCCTGGCGCCCAGGTGAGTTGTACTGGACCTTGTTAATGGCACACAAGGGGCTGTCACGGTCTGCCTGACAGACTTTGCTCGTCGAAAGTGCCGAAAGGTACAAGTCGCACTCGTTACTCGGTTGTGGCGCCGCCCCTGGATGGCAGTCGCGGCTCTAGACCAGCCGCTAGAGCCCGGTTGATGCGCCTCCGATAGGAGACAACTGACCTGGGTGGTCGGACTCCGTTATCGCGCTACGGGTGCCCAGCTGGTGCGGTAGTTCGGCCAAACCAGACTCCCCCGGGGCTCCGCTCTCCTAGGCTCAACGCGACCCGCAGCCCGCCTGGAATGAGTGGACACATGCCGCGCCGACGCCCCACACTCCTGCTCGCGATCTCGCTGGCGGCCACTCTGCTGGGGCTGGCCTCAGCGCAGACAGCGACCGCAGCGGCGCCGGCGGTCCAGGCGGCCTCGTCGGCCCGCACGATCTCGTCGCAGCCTGCACCACGCGCGGCGGCAGCTAAGCCGGTGTCGACGAAGAAGCTGCTCGCAGCGCTGACGGTGAGCGGTGAGCACACCTCCGGCTACAAGCGGTCGAAGTTCAAGCTGTGGGTCGACACCGACCACGACCACTGCAACACCCGCGCCGAGGTCCTTATCACCGAGGCCACCAAGAAGCCCCGCCACGCCAAGAAGACCTGCAAGCTGACCGGCGGGAAGTGGACCTCCCCCTACGACGGGGCCAAGGTCACCGCCGCGACCAAACTCGACATCGACCACATGGTCCCGCTCAACGAGGCCTGGCAGTCCGGCGCCTTCAAGTGGGACGCGGCCACCCGCACCAGCTACGCCAACGACCTGGGCTACAAGCACTCCCTGGTCGCGGTCACCGCCCACGCCAACCGCTCCAAGGGCGACAAGGAGCCCCAGGCCTGGATGCCCGCCAAGAGCACCTGCTGGTACGTCACCAGCTGGACTGTCGTGAAGTGGCGCTGGCACCTGAACATCAACCCGGCAGAGAAGAACTACCTCGCCGACAAGCTCGCCAGCTGCGGTTGGCCCGAGGTCACCGCCCCGAAGCGGCCGCACATCGGCCACCCGAAGAAGACGTCGGCGCCGCCCAGCAGCGCCTACAACTGCCCCGCCGGGTACCCGATCAAGGGCAACGCCTCCTCGATGATCTACCACGTGCCCGGCGGGCAGTTCTACGACGTCACCAACCCCGAAGAGTGCTTCTCCACCGAGGCCGCGGCCCGCGCTGCCGGCTACCGCAAGTCCAAGCGATAACCGGCGAGCTTGGGGCGCGGAGCGCTGGGCGGGTCAGTGCGCGGCGGCGTACGCGTCCATCACGGCTGCCGAGATGCGGCCCCGCTCACTGACCTCGTGCCCGTTCTCCTTGGCCCACTGCCGGATCGCCGCGGTGTCGGTACCCGCCGCCGCGCTGGCCGAGCTGCTCGAGCCGCTCGAGTTGTTGGTGCGCCGGCCGCGCTGGCCGCTGCCGCCGCGGGAGCTGACCCGACGGGCATGGCCCACCCACTCGGCGAACGCGTCGCGCAGCCGCTTGGCGTTCGCCTCCGACAGGTCGATCTCGTAGCTCACGCCGTCGACCGCGAACTGCAGCGTCTCGGCGCCCTCGCTGCCGTCGACGTCGTCCTCGAGGATGACCTGCACCTTTTGAGCCATGAGAATCCCGCTTCCGAATCGTGAACAATGGCCAGCGTCATCATGGCGCAAAGCCATGAGCATCATCGAAAGGCCGTTCAGGCGTCGGCCGCGAGCTTCATTGCGCGTAGCGTCGCGAGGATGAGCTTTCTCCTGGGCGTCGCGACGTTCATCGGGTCGGTAGTGGCAGCCAGCGTGACGTTGAACGCTCTGACGGCACGGGCTTTGATCAGAGCCCGCCTGGCCCAAGATCACGCGGCGTACGCGGCGTTGCCGGATGGGAAGAGCCGCACGCTCATGCTCCAGATCATCGATCGTGAGGTGGCGCGGCTGGAGCAGATCGAACGGCCCGAGGCGCGGCTGCGAGGCTGGTTGCTCGTCGGCTGCGTGCTCATGGTGACCATCGGTCTGGCGGGCGTTCTGAGCACCGACAAGGGCGGCTGGCAGGGGATCAACCGTCCGGCCGGCTGGATCGACGTCGCTTTCGGTGTCGTGTTTGCCTTGCGGGAGTTCGTTCGGTGGTCGCGCGTGCGGCGACCGCCCGTCGTCACCCGCACCGAAACAGACGCTTAGTTTCAGAAGCCGACACGCCGGGCGGCCTCAGTAACAGAATCCGCGCCGTGCGATTGGCTGTGCCCATGGCACGACATGGACAAGGCGGACGCCCCAGCAAGGGCGATCGCGACCAGATCCTGACCAGGCCGCCGCGTGCCCTCGGGGATGCGGTCCGAGCCCATGCAGAGGAGCTGGGCATGACGGTCAGCGACTACGTCGCGACCCTGCTTGCCGACGCTCACGGGATGCCGGAGTACGCACCGTCCCGCGTCGCGAGCCGTCCGCAGGAGGAGCTGCCGCTGAAAAGCGCCTAGACACGACGAAGGCCCCGCTTGCCGGCGGGGCCTGTCGTCTACAGCTGAAGCCGGATCTCTGACGCCCAAGTCCTGATCCGAGCGACCTCCTCACGGAGGTCAGTGACCACGAGTAGCCCTCCCGGGCTTCTTCATGCCTGCCTCCCCGAAGGAGCCAGTGCCATCAATGTAGCTCCCCATGCCCGAAATTCAAGACCAGACGACCGGATGGTCGTCGTGTCGCGCCCGCCGACCGTTGCGCACGGTCACACCGTTCAGCCGGTGCGGGTGCTGTCCCCGCGCACGGCGCCGCGCGCCGTCGTGGCTGATGACCCCACCGGCCGACGGCCCGGTCTGGTGACCCTCGTGCCAGCCGGCGCCTACGCGCGCACCGTGGCCTGGTCCGACCGGCGCGACTGGCTGGCTGGCGTCCGCCTGGCCGTGCAGGCGCGCCCGGAGCTGCTGCGCCTGGGCGACACCAGCAAGGACGTCGTCTCGATCGACACGTTCATGCGCGTGCTCGAGCTGATGGCGGCCGCCGCCGACCACGACACCGGCCGCGACATCCGCGCCCGCAAGCGCGAGATCGCCGCCGCCGCGCACTGCTCGGCTGACACCGTGCAGCGCTGCCGGCGGATCGCGACCCGTGTCGTCGGCTGCCTGCGCCTGGTCGTGCGCGGCCGCCCTCTGACCATGCCCGAGCGCACCACCGTGCGGCACCGCCGCGACCGCACCGCCCCCAAGGGCGCTGACGGGCGCCGTCCCGGCCTGACCCAGCGCGGCGTGCCACCCGTCTACGCCGCCCACACCCCCCGCTGGATGCACCCCTACATGCGCCTGGCCGCCCGCCGCACCCTGCACCTGCCCGCCGGCGCCCCCGGCAGTTCGGTCGGTTCTGCCTGCGGCCGGCCCAGGCGGCTGGGCTGCCCTGTGGACAGCCCGGTGGACAACCAGCAGCCCTCTGACCTGCACGTTGTGGGTTCCGCACCCCACCCCCGGAGGGGCCAGCAGAGTGCATCAACCCACCTACCGAACACCCACACTTACAACCAAGACATCGTCTCGCTCCGCTCGACCAAGCGGACGGGCTCCGCCCGACGCCCCGACGAAGGCCTGAGCGACCCGGACCGGACCGCTGTGCGGGCCGCTGAGCCCCTGAATGACCCCGCGACGTCCGATCACACGCGGCCGGTGCTGAACGGCCGGCACGAGGCCGCCCACGACGCCCAGCAGACTGAGCGGCCCGAGCGGACTGAGCTGGCCCAGCAGCCGCGACGTCCTCGTCCTGCTCGTAGACCGCGTCGCCGGCTGCTCGGCGAACACCTCGCCGCGCAGATCGCCGCCCGCGCCGACTGGGGCCGCGGCCTGTCCCCACGTCGCGTCGCCCACCACCTCGCCCCCTTCGAGGCCGCCGGGTGGACCGCCGCCGACTGGTTCACCGTCGCCGACACGATCCTGACCGGCACCAGCTCGCGCACCAGCTCGAGCACCAGCCCGGACCAAACCGGCGACCTCGACCAAGCCGACGTCGAGCACGGTGCGCCGGCGTGGGCCACCGGCCCCGCCGCCCTCGGCCCCCGCACCGGCATGCACTCCCCCGGCGGCTTCGTCTACTGGCTCACCCAGCGCATGGACCCCGGCCCCGACCTCGCCGGCCTCGCCGAGCTGGGCGATGGCCACGACGCCAGTGGCGCCACCGCCCGCCTCGAGGCCGGCCACGCGGGCGACGCGCGCACCGCCTGCAGCCGGCCCGACTGCGACGGCCACGGCTGGCTCGACGTCGACGGACCCGCCACCCCCTGCCCCGACTGCCCACCCACCGCCCGAGCACCCCACGTCGACCTCGCCGAGCTCGACGACGTCGAGCAGCTCGACGGCGTCGAGCAGCTCGACCCGCCGTTCTAACCCCGCTCGGCGCGCCGCCGAGCTCGAACAGCCGGTCGACCCGTGAACGGCCCGGGCGCAACGTGCCCACCAGCCGACCTCTCGCCCACCGCCCCAGACCACCTGGGTAGCCGCGTCGCAGCTCTAGCCGACGGGCTAGCCTGCGAGTCGCAGGTCGAAGGCATGGTGACGGGCCGGAACCCTTTGGGTGGGTGCGATCCGGGCTGGCCGACCTCGCACACCAGGGTGGCCGCTCACGAGCACGAGCCCGCTTTCTTCAGCGCCTCGCGGAGTGTCTGGCCCAGAGCCCGGGTCAAGCCTCGTCAGGTCCGGCCAGGAGCCTCGTCAGTCGGATCTCGACGAAGCCGGCGCCCATGAGGCCGTCCGTGGGTCCTTGCTCCCCCGACCCGGGTGCGACCTGGCACTCACTCGCCGGCTCGAGCGTCTCCTCGTCGTACTCCACGAGGAAGCTGTGCCCGGTCAGCTCCTCGTAGCGCACGAAGCGCGGCACCGGCCAGGCCATCGGGTTCCATCCGGAGTGCGTCCCGATGACGGGCCAGTCGCCGTCCCTCAAGCTCAGTCCGCTGAACATGGCCACGAGGAGGGCGTCAGCCGGGCGTGAGGCCGGACAGCTCGTGGGCCTCCGGGACGTCGGCACGTCGCGGGCCGAAGAAGTACCCACACACCCCGAGGCGTCTCGGCCCCCGAGCGACGAGTCCGACGGCGAACCCCTCCGTACGGAGCGGAACGGCGAACCACGAGCCCGGACCGTAACGCTGCCGCTTCACTCGTACCCCCTCTGACCACGACCCGCGGCGCCGCGCGTGTGCCGGCGCTGCGTCATCTTGGCGTGGCCTGCTTGAGCACGTCGTGCCGCGGCTGCAGGCTGTCGCACCGCACAGAGTGACGCCGAACGCCGGCCAGGTCGGACCCGGCTACGCCGGGGCTCCCCACGACGACCGGCCGGTCGACCCGTGGACGGCCCGAGCTGCGCCCGGGCTCAGCCCGCCCACGGGCCAACCTCTCCCCCACCGCCCCTGACCAACCGCGCGCCAGCCCCAACCCCAGGGCCGCGCCGTGGACAGCGCCCGTGGACGAGCTGGGGAAGAGGCACACCGCGCAGTGCGTCCGGCTGCTCGTGCAGCTGCGCTGTGGTGCCGACTTCGTCGGCCCGATCGGGACCGGCTGCGCCGGTGCTGAAAGCTTTTCCCTCCCACCTCCGGGCGTCCGATCCTGACCGCCCGACCGGGGCCGGCAAGCCGGGCTCGCTAGCGCTCGACCACCGCGGCGGCGCCGCTCGGCCGACGCGCTCTACTCGTTCCTCGCGCCGCTTATCTCGTCGGCCGAGCACCACCACCGCGGCGGCAGACCC
>NZ_BAAHBM010000037.1:0-33381 GCF_054776675.1 Angustibacter aerolatus | reverse complement strand
GGCGCCCAGCCGGTCGCCGGCCTCGGGCGTCTCGCCGGCCGACTGCACCCACTGCAGCGCGCGGGCGGTGCCGAGCCCGGTGCGGGAGCCGCGCAGCACCACGACGGCGCCGGCTGCGGCCCGGCCGTTCACGGTGGCGCCGGGCACGGCGACGACGAGGTCGTCGTGGCCGTCGCCGTCCAGGTCGCCGGCAGCCAGCGCCGCGCCGAAGCGGGCGCCGTCCACCGCGACGCCGGGCACGCCCGACGTCGACAGCGTGAGCTCGGGCCCGGTCGTGGTGCCGGACGTCGTGCCGCGCAGCACCTGCACCGACCCGGCGTCGGTCACGTACCCGGCGCCGGAGCCGATGTCCTCGCCCGGCACGCCGACGGCGAGGTCGCGCCGCCCGTCGCCGTCGAAGTCGCCTGCCGCCAGCGCGCTGCCGAAGCCGTCACCGGCCTCCGGGGTGCCGACGACGCCGGTGCTGGCCTGGCTGACCAGCCGTCCGCCGGCCGCGACGCCCGAGCCGGTGCGGCCGAGGGCGGTCACGATCGCGCCGTAGCTGCCGGGCCGGCCGACCGCGAGGTCACCCACGCCGTCGCCGCTGAGGTCGGCGCCGGGGTCGCGCACGTCCCACCACGGCGAGCGCAGGCCGGTGGCGTGCGCGGGCCACGACCACGCGAGGTACACGTCGCGTCCGCTCACCACGAGCGTCTGCCGCGAGCCGACCAGCCGCACGTCGCCGACCCGGCCGCCCCAGTCGCCGTGGCCGTCGCGGGTGCGCACCTGCAGGCTGCGCAGCGTGCCCAGCGCGGGCCAGCGCGCCTCGATCGCCGACGCCGGCAGCCGCGCCGTCCAGCTGTGCACGCTCGCGCCGGTGACGCCGTCCCACGGGTCGGCCTTCGCCACGAGGTACGGCGCGTCGCCCGCCGTCGTCCAGCCGCCGTTGCTGCTGGAGAACTCCGCGAACACCGGCTTGCCGCCGAAGGTGCGGATGAGCCCGGCGGTCGCCTGCACCGCCGCGTCGGTCGAGGCGACGGCCGCGCCGTCACCGGCGTACACCTGGCAGGCGGTGGTGTCGCAGACGTCCCAGCCGCGCGAGCCGGCAGCTGCTCGGTGCCACGCGCTGTACGAGCGGGCGGCGATCGCCTGGGCCTGCAGGGTCGCGGCCGGCCACGACGAGATCGACTCGGCCGGCACGACGCCCCGCAGGTACGTCTCCATCGTGGTGTGGTCGACGGTCGTCAGGTGGGTGGCGTCGACCCGGCTGACCCGCAGGTAGCTGCCGGTGTAGGTGCGGTCGAGGGGGTGCAGCACGTGCGTGGCGCCGGTGCCCACGGCGTCGACCCGCACCGGCCCGGTGACCGTGCGGCTCGTCGTCCAGGTCGAGCCGACGAGGTACTGCACCTTCAGCGAGGCGCCCGAGGTGACCACCCGCCAGCGGGCGGACGTCGCGCGGGTGCCCTTCCACGTCGCCTTCGTGCGCTCGTCGACGAAGCTCAGCGTGCCGGGGTTGGCGACGTCGATCCGGTCGGCGTCGGCCGCGGCCTGCGAGCGCAGCTGCACCCGCATCGTGGGGTTCCCCTGCTGGGTCTGCGCGGTGCCCGGGTAGTAGAAGTCGAGGATCTGCGTGGCGCTCCTGCCGAGCGTGGCCGCGCCGTACGCGCCGTACTGCGACAGGCCGCGCCCGTGCCCCCAGCCGCGGCCGGCGACGTCGAGCACGCGGCTGGCGGCGACGGTGTGCACCGGGCCGGGCGGGACGGCGGCGGGCGCGTCGTCCGTGACGGTCGCGGCGAGCGCGACGGTGGTGACGAGCGCAGCAGCGGCTCGGCGCGCGCCGCGCGCGCGACGGGCCTGGACGGCAGGCATGACGGACCCTTCCCTCGAACGTTCCCCCGAGGGCCTTCGGCCTGTCCTCAGGTGTACCTGAGCCCGCGGGCCGGTGTCACCGGTTCGCGCTGATCGGTCCGGGTCAGGGCAGGTCGCGCAGCTCGGCCACCAGCGAGTCGACGACGGCGCGCAGGTCGCCGCCGGCCGCCTCGCGCACCGCGCGCTGCCGCTGGTAGCTCGCGCCGCGGCGCCAGAGCGGTTCGAGCGAGGCCAGCTCGTCGGCGCACCCGAGCTCGCGGGCGAGCGGCTCGAGGCGGGTGAGCAGGTCGGCCAGGTCGTCGGTGACCAGCCGCTCGGCGCCCTTCGCGTCGAGGATGATCTCGGCGTCGAGCCCGTAGCGGGCGGCGCGCCACTTGTTCTCCTGCACGTGCCAGGGCGGCAGCGTCGGCAGCGTCTCGCCGGCGTCGAGGCGGCGGCCGAGGTCGACCACGAGGCACTGCACGAGCGCGGTCAGCCCGGCCACCTCGGCCAGGCTCGGCACGCCGTCGCAGACGCGGGTCTCGATGGTGCCCAGGTGCGCGGCGGGGCGGATGTCCCACCGGATCTCGCCGAGCTCCTCGATCACCCCGGTGGTGAACATGTCGGCGACGTACGCCTCGTAGCCCGCCCAGTCGTCGAACTGGAACGGCAGCCCGGCGGTCGGCAGCTGCTGGAACATCATCGCCCGGTTGCTGGCGTACCCGGTGTCGGCGCCGTCCCAGAACGGGCTGGACGCCGAGAGCGCCTGAAGATGCGGGAACCAGGCCAGCAGCGCCGACAGCGTCGGCATCACCTTGCGGACGTCGTCCACACCGACGTGCACGTGCACGCCGTAGACCAGCATCTGCCGGCCCCACCACTGCGTGCGGTCGATGAGCCGCGCGTACCGCTCGCCCTCGGTGACCTGCTGCTCGCTCCATCGGGCGAAAGGGTGCGTGCCGGCGCAGAACGCCGCCAGCCCCATCCGGTCGGTGACGGCGTGCAGCTGCCCCACCGTGTCGGCGAGGTCGGCCACCGCCTCGGGGACGTCGGCGCAGACGCCGGTCACGACCTCGACCGTGTTGAGCAGCAGCTCCTTGTGGGCCTTGGCCGGTGGCAGCTCGCGCTGCACCTGCGGACCCAGCTGCGCGAGGTCGCGCGTCTCGCGGTCGACCAGCGCGAGCTCCCACTCCACGCCCAGGGTCGGGCGGGGCGATGGGGTGAAGTCGATACGCACGTGCGCCCCCGGTGCGTCAGGCCCGGGGACGACCCAGGGCGCGGTAGGTCCAGCCTGCCGCCCGCCAGCGTGCCGGGTCGAGGGCGTTGCGGCCATCCACGATCGACTTCGACCGCACGACGTCGCCGACGGTGGCCGGGTCGAGCTCGCGGAACTCGCGCCACTCGGTGAGGTGCAGCACGACGTCCGCGCCGCGCAGGGCCTCGACGGCGCTCTCGGCGTAGGCCAGGTCGGGCCACACCTTGCGCGCGTTGTCCATCGCCTGGGGGTCGTAGACGGAGACGTGGGCGCCGTTCAGCCGCACCAGGGCCGCGACGCTGAGCGCGGGCGAGTCGCGGATGTCGTCGCTGTCGGGCTTGAAGGCCGCGCCGAGCACGGCGACCCGCTTGCCGATGAACGTGCCCTGGCACTGCTCGCGGGCGATGTCGACCATGCGGGTGCGGCGGCGCATGTTGATCGCGTCGACCTCGCGCAGGAAGGTCAGCGCCTGGTCGGCGCCGAGCTCGCCGGCCCGCGCCATGAACGCGCGGATGTCCTTGGGCAGGCAGCCGCCGCCGAAGCCGAGGCCGGCGCCGAGGAACTTGCGGCCGATCCGCTCGTCGTGGCCGATCGCGTCGGCCAGCGCCACGACGTCCGCGCCGGCGGCCTCGCAGACCTCGGCCATCGCGTTGATGAACGAGATCTTCGTGGCGAGGAACGAGTTCGCCGACGTCTTCACCAGCTCGGCGGTGGGGTAGTCGGTGACCAGCCGCGGCGTGCCGTCGGAGATCGTCGTCGCGTACACCTCGTCGAGCAGCGCGGTGGCCCGCTCGCCGACCTCGCCGCCCTCCACGCCGTAGACCAGGCGGTCGGGGTGCAGCGTGTCCTTCACCGCGAAGCCCTCGCGCAGGAACTCCGGGTTCCAGGCCAGCGTGACGGCGTCGCCGGCCGGGGCGGTCGCGCGCAGCATGTCCTGCAGGCGGGCCGCGGTGCCCACCGGCACGGTCGACTTGCCGACGACGAGCGTCGCCGACGACAGGTGCTTGGCCAGCTCGCCGAACGCGCTGTCGACGTAGGTCAGGTCGGCGGCGTTCTCGCCCTTGCGCTGCGGGGTGCCCACGCAGACGAAGTGCACGTCGCGGTCGGCCAGCTCGGAGTAGTCGGTGCTGAACCGCAGGCGGCCGGTGGCCAGGGCCCGCTCGAGCAGCTCGGGCAGGCCGGGCTCGAAGAACGGCGCCTTCCCCTCGGCGAGCAGCGCGATCTTGGCGGCGTCGACGTCGACCGCGACGACGTCGTGGCCCAGGTCGGCCATGCAGGCGGCGTGCACGGCACCGAGGTAGCCGGTACCGACGACGGAGAGCTTCAGCGACATGGCCAGGAGCGTATCGGCGCGACCGGGCCCGGATGTGACGGTCGTGTGCACGACGGCCCCCAGGCGGCTCTCCGGCACGTGGCGTCCGCCACACCGCGACCGGCGGGCGCCTCGGCGGTACGTTCCGGGCATGCGACTCGGTCTCTTCGTCCCCCAGGGCTGGCGGCTCGACCTCGTCGGCGTCGAGCCGGCCCGGCAGTGGCCCGTGATGCGCGACCTCGTGCAGCACGCCGACGCCGGCGACGTGTGGGAGTCGGTGTGGGTCTACGACCACTTCCACACGGTGCCCGAGCCCACAGAGGAGGCGACGCACGAGGCGTGGACGCTGATGGCAGCGTTCGCGGCGGCGTCCTCGCGGGTGCGCCTCGGCCAGATGTGCACCTGCATGTCGTACCGGAACCCCGCGTACCTGGCGAAGGTCGCCGCGACGGTGGACGTCGTGAGCGGTGGCCGCGTCGAGATGGGCATCGGCGCGGGCTGGTACGAGCACGAGTGGCGCGCGTACGGCTACGGCTTCCCGCGGGCGGGGGAGCGGCTGGCGATGCTCGACGAGGGCGTGCAGATCATGCGGCAGGCCTGGGAGACCGGCACCGCGACGCTGGACGGCGAGCACTACCAGGTGGACGGCGCGATCTGCCGGCCGCTGCCCCTGCAGGAGGGCGGCATCCCGCTCTGGATCGCCGGCGGCGGTGAGAAGAAGACGCTGCGCATCGCGGCGCAGCACGCCCGGTACACGAACTTCGACGGCACGCCCGAGACGTTCCGCCACAAGTCCGAGGTGCTCGCCGGCCACTGCCGCGACCTCGGCACCGACTACGACGCCATCGTGCGCTCGGCCAACTACAACGTGCTGCTCGGCCGCGACGACGCCGAGGTGCGCGACCAGCTCGCCGCCGTCCGCAGCCGGTACGCCTCGGTGCTCGGCGAGGCGAAGGCCGACGAGGTGGTCGCCGACCTCCAGGGCGGCCCGCTCGTTGGCACCCCCGAGCAGGTCGTGGAGCGGCTCACCGCGGCGCACGCCGACGGCATGACCTATGCCATCTGCTACTTCCCGCAGGTGGCCACCGACCGCTCCGCGATGGAGCTGTTCGAGCACGAGGTGGCCCCGCACCTGCCGTGACGCGCTTCACGGGACGGGCCTTGTTACCCGGCGGTAGTCTCAGCCCGTGAGCGACTTCGACGTGTACCGGCTGAGCGAGGACCACGAGGCGCTGCGCGAGGCCGTGCGCGCCGTCGTCGACGCGAAGGTGACGCCGCACGCCGCGGAGGTCGACGACAAGTCCGCCTTCCCGCAGGAGGCGTACGACGCGCTGCGGGCCGCCGACTTCCACGCCCCGCACGTACCGGAGGAGTACGACGGCGTCGGCGCCGACGCGCTCGCCACCTGCATCGTCATCGAGGAGATCGCCCGCGGCTGCGCGTCGTCGTCCCTCATCCCCGCGGTGAACAAGCTCGGCACGATGCCGCTGATCCTCGGCGCGTCCGACGAGGTGAAGGCGCGCTACCTGCCGTCCGTCGCCAGCGGCGAGTCGATGTTCAGCTACGGGCTGTCGGAGCGCGAGGCCGGCAGCGACACGGCGTCCATGCGATGCAAGGCCACGCCGGACGGCGACACCTTCGTGCTGAACGGCCAGAAGTCGTGGATCACCAACGCCGGCATCAGCGACTGCTACACGGTGATGGCGGTCACCGACCCCGACGCCCCGCGCGGCCGCGGCATCACCGCCTTCGTCGTCGAGAAGTCCGACGAGGGCTTCTCGTTCGGCGAGCCCGAGCGCAAGCTCGGCATCAAGGGCAGCCCCACCCGCGAGCTGCACTTCGACGACTGCCGCATCCCCGCCGACCGCATGGTGGGCGTGCGCGGCGAGGGCCTGAAGCTCGCCCTCAAGACGCTCGACCACACCCGCGTCACCATCGGCGCCCAGGCCGTCGGCATCGCCCAGGGCGCGCTCGAGCACGCCACGGCGTACGTCAAGGAGCGCAGGCAGTTCGGCAAGGCCATCGCCGAGTTCCAGGGCATCCAGTTCATGCTCGCTGACATGGCGATGCAGCTGGAGGCCGCGCGCCAGATGGTCTACGTCGCCGCCGCCAAGAGCGAGCGCGACGACCCCGACCTGCCGTTCTTCGGCGCCGCCGCCAAGTGCTTCGCCTCCGACGTCGCCATGCAGGTGACCACCGACGCCGTCCAGCTGCTCGGCGGCGCCGGCTACGTGAAGGACTTCCCGCTCGAGCGGATGATGCGCGACGCCAAGATCACCCAGATCTACGAGGGCACCAACCAGGTGCAGCGCCTGGTGATGGCCCGCCAGCTGCTGAGGTAGCCGCACCCCGCACCCCGCACCCCGCACCCCGCCGCCCGGTGGGACGCCCTCGCACCCGCGAACGGCGCCCCACCGGGCGTCGTCGTCTGCGCGCGCGGTCGTCGGCAGGGAGCAACACGCTGCCATCGAATGGATCCATAGAGACGTCCGACGTCGAAACGCTCACGCACAGGTTCGGCGTGACCGTTGACTTCCATGTGCAGGAGCACCATGCTTCGAGACGCCGGTCACACCGGCATGGATCCAATCGGCGCCGAGGCTGGCGCATCACGATGACGTGAGGAGGATGCCGTGGGCGACACCCAGCGCGCCGGCTCCTCCGCTCCCGCCGCGCGTGCGGCGCTGCCCGGCCTGGTCGGTCTCGACCACGTCGGGTTGACCGTGCCCGACATCGAGCAGGCCACCCGGTTCCTGGTCGACGTCCTGGGGTGCGAGCTGCTCTACGAGCTGGCCCCGATCACCGGGCGCGGCGAGTGGATGCGCGAGCACCTGGGGGTCGACCCGGCGGCCGAGGTGACCCACCTGCGGTTCTTCCGGTGCGGCTCGAGCCCGACGCTCGAGGTGTTCCAGTACGCCGCGCCCCACCAGCGCCTCGACCCGCCGCGCAACAGCGACGTCGGCGGGCACCACGTGGCGCTGTACGTCGAGGACCTCGACGCGGCGGTCGCGCACCTGCGCGACGCCGGGGTCGAGGTGCTCGGCGAACCGACCACCAGCAGCGGGCCGCACCTCGGCCAGCGCTGGGTGTACTTCCTCGCCCCCTGGGGCGCGCAGCTCGAGCTCGTGTCGTACCCGGCGGGGCGGGCCTGGTACCGCGAGCACCACGTCGAGGAGCCGTCCCTGGTGGCGTCCTCGAACCACGCAGCACCCGACAACTCCTCCTCCTCGACGAAGCGAAGGACGGCACCATGAACACCAAGCGCGCAGCGCGGGGCGTCGTCGCCCTGGCCGCGGTCGGCTGTCTGACCCTCACGGCCTGCGGCAGCACCCGCGACCAGGCAGCCGGCTCCGGCAGCGGCGCCAGCAGCGGCGGCTCCGGCGGCGGCCAGGTCGGCTACTCCGAGTCGTTCCTCACCGACCCGTTCCAGGTGCAGCTGGTGAAGCAGCTGGGCTCGCAGGCCAAGGCGCAGAGCGTCGACCTGCTGCCGGCGGTCAACGCCGACGCCGACGCGGCCAAGCAGAGCACCGACGTCCAGACGCTCATCGGTCGCGGCGTGAAGGGCCTCATCGTCGTACCGGTCGACAGCAAGGCGATCGTGCCGGCGATCAAGCAGGCCAACGCCAAGAACATCCCCGTGGTCACCGTCGACCTCGGCGCCGACTCGGGCAAGATCGCGATGATCGTGCGCGCCGACAACGTCTACATGGGCACCGCCGGCTGCGAGTACATGGGCAAGCAGCTGGCCGGCAAGGGCACGGTGCTGAACCTGCAGGGCGACCTGGCGACGCAGAACGGCCAGGACCGCTCGAAGGGCTTCACCGAGTGCATGTCGTCGAAGTTCCCGGGCATCACGGTGGTCTCGAAGCCGATGAAGTGGGCGCCCGAGGAGTGCGCCACCCAGGCGCAGACGGTGCTCAGCACCCAGAAGATCGACGGCATCTTCGAGGGCAGCGAGTCGGTCTGCCTGGCGTCGGTGCAGAAGGTGCTGACGACGCAGAAGAAGGACGCCAAGGTGGGCGAGTCCGGCCACATCACGGTGGTGGGCATCGACGGCTCGCCCGCGGGCCTCGACGCCATCCGCGCCGGTCAGATGGACGCGATCATCTCGCAGCCCCTCGACCTGTACGCCAAGTACGGCATCCAGTACGTGAAGGACGCGATGGCCGGCAAGACCTTCACCGCCGGCAAGACCGACCACGACAGCACCATCGTGCAGAACGGCGAGTCGCTCGAGGACCAGCTGCCCTCGCCGACCATCACCAAGGAGAACGTGGACGACGACGCCCTGTGGGGCAACGGGTCCTGACCCGCAGGCCCACGGACGTCGCGGTGGGCCCGGGCGGCCCCGGGCCCACCGCACCAGCACAGAGGGAGCAGCAGATGACCGAGGCGATCGTCGTCGACGACGTGTCGAAGTCGTTCGGGCCCACCAGGGCGCTCGCCGACGTCAGCCTGTCGATCGCGCAGGGCGAGTCGCGGGCGCTGATCGGCAAGAACGGCGCGGGCAAGTCGACGCTGATGTCGATCCTCACCGGGCTCGTGGCACCCGACAGCGGATCGGTGCGGGTGCTGGGGGGCGACGGGCGCAGCGACTTCTCCGCGGTCGGCTGCGTCTACCAGCGCAGCACGCTGGTGCCGGCGGCCAGCGCCGCGGAGAACATCGCGCTGAACCAGTTCCCGACGTCGCGCCGGCTCATCCGCTGGGGCGAGGTGCGGCGCACGGCCGTGGCCTCGCTCGAGGAGTGGGGGTGCGGCGAGGTCGCCGACACCCCGGTCGAGCAGCTCGACCCGCTGGAGCGCAAGATCGTCGAGATCTGCCGGGTGCTGTCGTCGGGCCCGAAGGTGCTGCTGCTCGACGAGCCGACGGCGGGTCTCGACCGTCCCGCCGTCCAGAAGCTGTTCGCCAGCATCGCCCGGGCCCGCGAGCGCGGCGTCACGGTGATCTTCGTGTCGCACCACCTGCACGAGGTGTTCGAGGTGTGCGACAGCGTCTCGGTGCTGCGCGACGGTCGCCTCGTGACGACCGAGCGGCTGGCCGGGCTCACGGTGCCGCACCTCGTCGAGGCGATGGTGGGCGAGAGCGCCGCGCAGGCCGCCGCCGAGGCCAAGGGGCACCGTGCGGCGGGGGCGGTCGACCACGAGGGCCAGCCGGTGCTCGACGCGCGGGGCGTGACCAGCCTGCCCAAGGTGCACGGCGTCGACCTGCAGCTGCGGGCCGGTGAGTGCGTCGGGCTCACGGGCATCGACGGCGCCGGGCACATGCAGCTCGCCGAGGTGCTGACCGGGCAGCGGACGCCGGACGCCGGCACGCTGACCCTCGACGGCCGACCGGTGCACCTGGGCAGCATCCGGCAGGCGATGGACGCCGGCATCGGGTTCACCCCGGAGGACCGGCACCTCAGCGGGTACGTGCCGGCGCTGAGCGTCGCCGAGAACGCCACCCTCGGCATCGTGAAGACCTTCACCAACCGGCTGCACCTGATCAGCGGCCGCAAGCGCGACGCGGCATACCAGCGGCTCGCCGACGAGTGGAGCATCAAGGCCCACGGCACCGGTCAGCCCACCGAGGAGCTCAGCGGCGGCAACCAGCAGAAGGTGGTGCTGGCCCGGTCGGTCGCCGCCGACCCGCGCGTGCTGGTGCTGATCAACCCGACCGCCGGCGTCGACGTGCAGGCCAAGAACTCGATCTACAGCACCATCGACGCGCTGAAGCGGCGCGGGCAGTCGGTGCTCGTCGTCACCTCCGACGACGGCGACCTCGAGATCTGCGACCGGGTCGTCGTGATGTTCGACGGCGCGGTCAGCTCGCAGCTGCTGCCGCCCTTCTCGGAGAAGGTGCTCGCCGCCGCCGTCCAGGGCGCCGACGGCGCCACCGAACCGTCCGTGCCCGTCAGAGGAGTGCAGTCGTGAGCGAGACCTCGGTGCAGCAGCCGTCGACGAACGGGGCGGTTGAACCCGTTGCGGCACAGGCGCCCGCGCGCCCGCGCAGCCGGCGCAACATCGACCCGGTGGCGGTCGCCCTGGTGCCGGTGATCATCATCGCCGGCGTCATCGGCGCGGTGGTGAACCCCGCGTTCCTCACCAAGACCAACATCGTCGACAACATCATCACCACGTCGGCGGTGCTCGGGGTGGTGGTGATCGCCGAGTCGGTGATCCTCATCGGCGGCTACTTCGACCTGTCGCTGCAGTCGACCGTCGGGTTCGCCCCGATGCTCATGGCGGTGCTCGTGTCGCCGGCCGCGGACGGCGGGCGCGCCTGGCCGCTGGCCGCCGGCTTCGTGGTGATGATCCTCGCGGTGCTGGTGATCGGGCTCGCCAACGGCCTGATGATCGCCCGGATGAAGCTGCCGGCGTTCATCGTGACGCTGGCCATGCTGACGCTGCTCGCCGGCCTGACGATCGGCCTCTCGGGCGGGCAGACCTTCTCCGACCTGCCGCGCGCCATGACCTACCTCGGCGACGGGCTGTTCCTCACGCTGCCGATCCAGGCCTGGATCCTCGTGCTGGGCTTCGCCGGGGTCTACGTCTTCATGCGGTACACGCCCACCGGCCGCAGCATCTACGCGATGGGCGGCAACGCCGACGCGGCCAAGGCGGCCGGCGTGCGCACCACCCGCCTCACCATCGGCATCATCGTGTTCGGCAGCCTGCTGGCGATGGTGGCCGGGCTCATGCTCACCGGCCGCATCAACTCGGTGACCGCCAACCAGGGCGACGGGCTCATCTTCACGGTCTTCGCCGCGGCGGTCATCGGCGGCATCAACCTCAACGGCGGGCGCGGCAACCTGGTCGGCGCGTTCCTCGGGGTGATGCTGCTCGGCATCATCCAGAACATCCTGACGCTCTCGAACGTCCCCTCGTTCTGGATCCAGGCGGCGTACGGCGCGATCATCCTGGCGGCCCTGCTCATCGGCTGGCTGTCCGGCAACCTCGGCCCGAAGCGGAAGGCGGCGTGACCAGCGTGCTCGAGACCGCTGCGGCACAGGGGGTCTGGCCGACCGGCACGATGCCGGCCCTGCAGATGGCCGAGGCGGGCCGGCTCGAGGTCGCGGACGTCGAGGTGCTGCCGCCCGCGCCCGGCCAGCTGCTCGCGAAGGTGTCGCACGTGGGCATCTGCGGCACCGACGTGCACCTGCTGTCGGGACACAGCGCCTACGTCGTGGGCGGGCTCACGACGTACCCGATCCGCTTCGGTCACGAGTGGACCGGCGAGGTGGTGGCCGTCGGCGACGACGTCGACACCTCGCTGGTGGGGCGCACGGTCGTCGGCGAGCCCTTCCTGAGCTGCGGGCAGTGCCGGGTCTGCCGCTCGGGCCGGTACAACCTGTGCCCCACCAGGTTCGAGATCGGCGTGCGCGGTGCGGTGCCGGGCGCGGCCGCCCGCTACTACCGGGTACCGGCCACGAACGTCGCGGTGGTGCCGGACGGCGTCGCCCCCGAGCACGCGCTGGTGGCCGAGCCGTCGGTGACCGTGCTCAACAGCTACGAGACCGCACGGGTGCAGCCGGGGGAGCGGGTCGCCGTGCTCGGCACCGGCACGATCGGGCTCATCGCTGTGCAGGTCGGCATCGCGACGGGCTGCGTGGTCGACGTGCTCGGCATCGACGAGGCCGGGCTCGGCGCCGCGCGCGGCTTCGGCGCGCACGCCGCGCTCGCGCCGGACGACGCCCCCGCCGACACCTACGACGTGGTGCTCGACTGCACCGGCGCAGCCAGCCTCGGCCCGACGCTGACGCGCATCGCGGCGATCGGCGGCCGGATCATGGAGGTCGGCATCCCGGGCCGGCCGGTCGACGGCGTCGACCTCGCGGCGTTCGTGACGAAGGGCCTCACCCTGCAGGGCGTGCTCGGCGGCGTGCACCTGCTGCCGCGGGCGCTGCAGCTCATCGCGTCGGGGGCCATCCGCCCCGACCTGCTGCTCGACGAGGTGGTGCCGGTGTCGCGCGCCGACGAGGCGTTCGCGCGGTGCAACGCGCCGGGCCGCGCCCACCCGAAGATCGTGCTCGACATGGGCACGCTGCCGTCGTGAGCGACCTCTCCCACCGCACCGAGGAGCGACGCATGAGCACGCCGGACCTGCTGGCGACCTGCTGGACCACCGCCGGCGACGCGGTGCCGCTGCCCGGCCGCGACGACAGCCCCGTGCCGCTGCCCGAGCGGATCGCGGCAGCCGGACGCGCCGGGTTCACCGGCTTCGGGGTGGTGCACAACGACCTGGCGATCTACCTGCGGGACGGCGACCTGCCGACGCTGGCGGCGACCCTGCGGGACAACGGCATGCGGCACGTCGAGCTGGAGTTCCTCACCGACTGGTGGCAGCCCGTCGGCACCCCGGAGCGGGCCGCGTCGGACGCGGTGCTCGACCTGCTGCTGCGCGCCACCGACGTGCTGCACCCGCACCACGTCAAGGTCGGCCCCGACATCCACGGCGGGCCGTACGACCTCGAGACGTACGCCCGCGAGTGGACCCGGATCAGCCAGGCGTTCGGCGACGCCGGCACGGTGATCGCGCTGGAGTTCATGGCGTTCTCCAACATCCCGACCGTGGCGCGCGCCGTCGAGCTCGTGCGCGCCTCGGGCCACCCGGCCGGCGGTCTGATGATGGACATGTGGCACATCTGGCGCGGTGGCGCCGAGCAGGTCGAGCAGATCGCCGACGTGCCGCTCGAGCTGATCACCGGCGTCGAGCTCGACGACGGCACCGCCGAGCCCACGCTGGACGGCGCCTACCAGGAGACGGTGCTCAGGCGCGACATCCCCGGGCAGGGCGAGATGCCGGTCGCGCGGATGATCGAGCTGCTGCTGTTGAAGGGCTGGACCGGGCCCTGGGGCATCGAGATCCTCTCCGAGACGTACCGGGTGCGGCCGCTCGACGAGGCCCTGGGCGAGGTCGTGCGCGACACCCTGGCGCAGTTCGAGCTCGCGGGGGCGGGCGCCCGATGACCGTGGTGGAACCGTTGCAGCAGAAGGGTCAGCGATGAGGCTGGAAGGCAAGGTCGCCGTCGTGAGCGGCGGCGCGAAGGGCATCGGGCTCGCGATCGCCGAGCGGTTCGCCGCCGAGGGGGCCACCGTCTACAGCGGCGACCTCGACTTCACCGAGGCGGGCACCGGCGGCAGCGGCATCCGGCAGCGCCCGCTCGACACGGCGCGGCTCGACCAGTGGCAGCAGCTCGGCGCCGAGGTCGCGGACGCCGGTGGTGCCGACGTGCTGGTGAACAACGCCGGGATGGTGCTGGCCTACGAGTCGATCACCGAGATCGACCTCGACGCCTACCAGCGGGTCATCGCGGTGAACCAGCACGGCGTGTTCTACGGCATGCGCACCTTCATCCCGCACATGCAGGCCAAGCGCGCTGGGTCGGTCGTCAACATCAGCTCGATCTGGGGAGTCGTCGGTGCGCCGGGCGTGGCGGCGTACCAGGCGTCGAAGGGCGCGGTCACCGTGATGACGAAGAACGCCGCGATGTCGTACGCGGCCGACGGCGTGCGGGTGAACTCCGTGCACCCCGGCATCATCCACACGCCGATGATCGACGCGCAGGACGGCGGGATCACCCAGGGCCTGGTCGACGTCACCCCGCTCGGCCGCATCGGCCGCCCCGAGGAGGTCGCGAACGGCGTGCTGTTCCTCGCCTCCGACGAGGCGTCGTACGTCACCGGGACGCAGCTGTTCGTCGACGGCGGGTACACGACACCATGACGGCCACCGTCCAGGCCGTCGTCGTCGACCGTCCAGGCGGCGGCCCCGTCTCGCTGGTGTGCGAGCCGCGGCCCGCGCCGTCCGCCGGGCCGGGGCAGCTCGTCGTCGAACCGCGCTTCGTCGGGGTCTGCGGCTCCGACCTCGAGCTGGTCGCCGGGCACTCCGACGACGACTTCCCGATCGAGTACCCGCACGTGCTCGGCCACGAGTGGTCCGGGGTCGTCGCCGAGGTCGGCGCGGGGGTGGCCGGCTTCGAGGTCGGCCAGCTGGTCGTCGGCCACGGCTCGCTCGGCGACAACCGGTGGTTCGGCGTGACGACGGACGGCGCCATGGCCGACCGCTTCCCGGTGCCGGCCGACATGTGCTTCGCGGTACCGGACGGCGTCTCGCCGCAGCGAGCGGCGATGGTCGAGCCGCTGGCGTGCGTGCTGCAGGGCCTGCAGAGCGCCGGGGGAGCCGACGCGTCGCACACCGCGGTCGTGTTCGGTTGCGGCACACTGGGTCTGGCGATGGTCGCGTTGCTGCGCAGCACCGGCGCCACGGTCGTCGCCGTCGACCCGAGCGAGCAGCGCCGGGCGATCGCCGAGCAGCTCGGGGCGTCGCTGACGCTGCCGGCCGCCGACGGGACGACCCTGCTCGCGCAGGTGCGCGACGCGCTCGGCGTCGACGGCGCAGACCTGGTCGTCGAGGCCTCCGGAGCCGCTGCGGCACAGGCGGCGTCGCTCGAGGTCACGGCCTGGGGTGCGCGGGTGCTGCTGATGGGCCTGGCCTCGGGCAACGCCGCGAACGCCGCGCTGCGCCTGGTGCAGGCCAGGTTGCTGCGGGTCACGACGTCGGTCGGCGGCCCGCCGTCCGTCTGGCGCCCGGCCCTGCGGCTCATGCACCGCACCGGCATGGACCTGACGCCTGCCGTGTCGGACGTGTTCGGCTTCGACGAGTGCGTCGAGGCGCTGGAGGCCGCGGGGCACCCCGCCACCACCGGCAAGGTCATGCTCACGCCGACCGGCCGCGCGCCGGTCGCCACCTGAGAAGAGGAGAACAGCTCATGGACCTGGGTCTGCAGGGCAAGCGAGCGCTGGTCACGGGCGCCGGCACGGGCATCGGGCGCGCGATCGCGCTGGCGCTGGCGGAGGAGGGCGTGCGCGTCGCGGCGCTCGACGTCGACGCCGACGCGCTGGCGCAGCTGGCGGACGACGCGGCGGACGGCGCCGTCACGACGGTGCAGGCGGACCTGCGCAGCGCCGAGGGCTGCACGGCCGCGGTCGACGAGGGGCTGACGCAGCTCGGCGGCCTCGACGTGCTGGTCAACAACGTCGGGTCGGGCAACGTGCGCACCTTCGACGACCTCACCGACGAGGACTGGCACGCCACGCTCGAGCTGAACTTCATGTCGTACGTGCGGGTCACCCGGCAGGTGCTGCCGGTGCTGCGCGAGACCGAGGGCGCCTCGATCGTGAACAACGCCAGCGACCTGGCCAAGCAGCCGGAGGCGCTGCCGGTCGACTACGCGGCCAGCAAGGCGGCGGTGCTCGCGCTCACCAAGGGCCTGGCCCGCGCCGAGGGCCCGCGCATCCGGGTCAACGCCGTGGCGCCGGGGCCGATCTGGACGCCGTTCTGGACCAAGCCGGGCGGCTTCGCCGACAACCTCGCGGTCGTGCACGGGCTGCCGCCGCAGGAGGCCGTCGAGCACGAGATGTCGCTGCGTCAGCTGCCCCTGGCCCGGCTCGGCCTGCCGGAGGAGGTCGCGAAGGCGGTGGTCTTCCTGGCCAGCCCGGCGGCGTCCTTCACCACCGGCTCGGTCTGGGGCGTGGACGGCGGGTCGATCCGCTCGCTGTTCTAGGCCGCCGGGCCGGGCTCGAGCGAGTGGCCCAGCTCGATGCGGGTGCGCCGGATGTGCCCGCTCAGGTAGCGCTCGGCGTCGACGGCGTCGGCCCGGCGGATGGCGTCGAGGATCAGGTCGTGCTCGGCGTTGACCACCCAGCGGCGCTGCGGTCCGGCGAGGTTCATGAAGGTCCGCCGGTAGTGCTGGGTGGCGTTCCAGAGCCTGGTCACGCTGTGCAGCAGCTGGTCGTAGCGGCAACCGGAGTAGGTGAGCAGGTGGAACTCGCGGTCGAGCAGCAGGAACTCGGAGATCTCGGTGCTCGCCTCGATGCGCGACTGCAGCTCGGCCAGCTGGTCGGTCTGGTCGCTGGTCAGGTGCGGCATCGACTCGGTGAGCGCGAGCGGCTCGAGGCGCTCGCGCATCCGGTAGACGACGTCGAGCTGCTGGGGGTCGAGGGTCGGCACGCGGGCGCCCTTGTTCACGACCAGCTCGGTGAGCCCCTCGAGCTCGAGCATGCGCAGGGCCTCGCGCACGGGGAGCCGGCTGGCGCCGAGCCGCTCGGCGATCACCTCCTGCCGGATGCGCTCGCCCGGCTTGATCGTGCCGTCGAGGATGGCGGTGCGCAGGTACGCCGCCACCCGCTGGCTGGCCGCCAGGCCGCTGTCGCCGTCGATCGCCTCGGACACGGTCGCTCCGTCTCGCCGGGGTGCCCCCTGCGGGCGCCGCGGGCACAGCGTAGACGCCTGGCGGCTGATCCGGTCACGCCGTGTGCGACTGGTTCGATGGATCCAACTGGACGCCTCTTGTTACGGCGAGGCGTTGTGCTGTCGGCACTCCAGCAATCCGCCTGCTACGCCACCCTGGTCAATGGATCCATTTCGTGCCACGCTGACCGCGCACCGACGACGCAGGGAGACCCGTCATGACCGAGCACCGTCGCCTCGACCCGGAGGCCCCCTGGGTCGAGCTCGTCGTCACCGACGAGGACTGGGACGCCGCCGAGCCGCACCTGCTCACCAGCATGCTCAGCCAGCTGGTGCTGCTGCGGGCGTTCGAGGAGCTGGTGCTCGAGCTCGCCGGCGAGGGCCTGGTGCACGGCCCCGCGCACTCGAGCATCGGCCAGGAGGGCGGGGCGGTCGGGTCGGTGCTCACGCTGACCAGCCGCGACACCGTGAACGGCTCGCACCGCGGCCATCACCAGTTCCTCGCCAAGGTGCTGCACCACCTCGAGCCGAAGGGCATCGACCCCCTGCAGCCGTGGTCGCCCGAGGTGCGCGCGGTGCTGTTGCGCAGCCTCGCCGAGATCGCCGGCCTCGACCGCGGGTTCTCGCACGGGCGCGGCGGGTCGATGCACCTGCAGTGGAAGGAGGCCGGTGCCATCGGCACCAACGCGATCGTCGGCGGCGGCGTGCCGCTGGCCGTCGGGTCGGGCTGGGCGCACCGGCACGCGCAGACCGACGCCGTGGCGGTGACGTACTTCGGCGACGGCGCGGCGAACATCGGCTCGACCCTGGAGTCGTTCAACCTCGCCGCCGCCTGGAAGGTGCCGGTCTGCTTCTTCGTCGAGAACAACCAGTACGCGGTGTCGACCAGCGTGCACGAGGCGACGGCCGAGCCGCGGCTGTCGGCGCGCGGCCCGGGCTTCGGCATCCCGTCGTGGCGCGTCGACGGCATGGACCCGCTGGCCGTGCACCTGGCGATGTCGGAGGCGGTGCAGCACATGCGTTCGGGCCGCGGTGCCACGCTCGTCGAGGTCGAGGTGTACCGGTACTTCCACCAGAACGGGCCGTTCCCGGGCAGCGCCTTCCGCTACCGCAGCAAGGAGGAGGAGCGCGCCTGGCGCGACCGCGACCCCCTCGACCGCGTCGTCGGCCACCTGGACCGCCGGGGGATCCTCGCCGCCGACGAGGCGGCGGCGACCCGCGAGCGCGCCGCCCGGCTGATGGCCGACCTCGCCGGCGAGCTGCTCGAGCCGGTGCCGGGCGGCAAGCCCCGCCAGCGCCGCATCAAGGCCGCCGAGTGGCCCGACCCGGCGTTCGTCGACGTCGGCGTGCGCGGCGACCTGGCTGAGTTCGCCGACGCGCGGGTCGGCGACCCGGAGACGATCGAGGGCGGGGTCGGGCCGGTGCGGTTCATCGACGCCGTCGCCGACGTGATGGCCCGCCGCATGCAGACCGACCCGACGGTCGTCGTCATGGGCGAGGACGTGCACCGGCTCAACGGCGGCACGAACGGCGCCACCCGCGGCCTGAAGGACGCGTTCCCCGACCGCGTGCTGGGTACGCCGATCAGCGAGAACGCGTTCACCGGCCTCGGCGGCGGCATCGCGATGGACGGGCGGTTCAAGCCGGTCGTCGAGTTCATGTACGCCGACTTCATGTGGGTCGCCGCCGACCAGCTGTTCAACCAGATCGGCAAGGCGCGGCACATGTTCGGCGGCGACGACCCCGTGCCGTTCGTGCTGCGCAGCAAGGTCGCCATGGGCACCGGGTACGGCTCGCAGCACTCCATGGACCCGGCCGGCGTCTTCGCGACCGCCCCGGGGTGGCGGGTGGTCGCGCCGTCCAACCCGTTCGACTACGTCGGGCTGCTGAACGCCGCGCTGCTGTGCCGCGACCCGGTGGTGGTGCTCGAGCACGTCGACCTCTACGCCAGCACCGGCGACGGTCCGCTGCAGGACCTCGACTACGTGCTGCCGCCGGGCCGGGCGGGCGTCGTGCGGCACGGCGACGACCTCACGATCATCACGTACCTGGCCATGACGTCGTACGTGCTGAAGGCCCTGGACGAGCTGGGCGACGAGGCCCCGGCGGCGGACGTGGTCGACCTGCGCTGGCTCGACCGCGCGAGCATCGACTGGGACACGATCGGCGAGAGCGTCCGGCGCACCAACGCGGTGCTGATCGCCGAGCAGGGCGCGGTCGGCACGTCGTACGGCGGCTGGCTGGCCGACGAGATCCAGCGCCGGTTCTTCGACCACCTCGACGAGCCGGTGCAGCGGGTGACCGGCGGGGAGGCGTCGCCGAGCATCTCGAAGGTGCTGGAGCGGGCGGCGATCGCGCAGGACGTCGAGGTCGTCGCGGCCCTGCGCGCCCGCCGAGAGGGTCGGGCCGGCTGATGGCCACGCTGCTGCTGATGCCCGAGGTGGCCGCCGGGGACGACGGCGCCACGCTGTCGTCCTGGTCGGTGGCGGTCGGCGCCGCCTACCGGGCGAACGACACCATCGCCGTGGTCGAGACCGCGAAGGCGGCGGTGGACGTCGACGCGGAGGCCGACGGCGTCGTCCTGCGCACGCTGGTCGCCGAGGGCGCCGACGTCGAGGTCGGCGAGCCCATCGCGCTGCTCGGCTCGCCCGGTGAGCAGGTCGCCGACGTCGACGCCGTGCTCGCCGAGCTGGGGGTCGCCGACGGCGTCGTCGGGGTGCCCGCGCCGGGCGCACCCGAGGCCGTCGAGCCGCCGCCCGCCGTCGGCGTCGACGGTCACGAGGACGCGGAGCAGCCGCAGCGGGTCTTCTCCAGCCCGCTGGCCCGCCGGCTGGCGCGGGAGGCCGGCCTCGACCTGGCCGACCTCGTGGGCACCGGCCCCGGGGGACGGGTTGTCCGCGACGACGTGCGCGCGGCGCAGGCCCACCGGGCGAGCTCGCCGCCCGCCTCGCAGGAGCCGGAACCCGTTGCGGCGCAGCCGGTGCAGCCGGTGCAGCCGGTGCAGGCGGCCGCGCCGGCGCCCGCTCCCGAGCCCGCCGCGGGCTGGACCGACGTGCCGCACACCAGGCTGCGTCGCGCCCTCGCCCGGCGGCTCACCGAGTCGGTGACGACCGCACCGCACTTCACCGTGTCCGGCCGTGCGGTCGTCGACCGGCTGCTCGCGCTGCGCGCCGAGATCAACGGATCGACCTCGGCGCGGGTGTCGGTGAACGACCTGGTCGTGAAGGCCGTCGCCCACGCGCACACCGAGGTGCCGGCCATGAACGTCGTCTGGACCGACGACGCGGTGCGCCGGTTCGACGCCGTCGACGTGGCGGTGGCCGTCGCCACCCCGGCCGGTCTGGTGACGCCGGTGGTGCGTGGCGTGCAGGGGCTCGGCGTGGGCGCGGTGGCCGCCGCGACGTCCGACCTGGTGCTGCGGGCCCGCGAGGGCCGGCTGCAGCAGCGCGAGCTCGAGGGCGGCAGCATCACCGTCTCGAACCTCGGCACGTCCGGCACCCGGTCGTTCACCGCGATCATCAACCCGCCCCAGGCCGCGATCCTCGCGGTCGGCGCGGCGTCGCCCGAGCCGGTGGTGGTCGACGGCAGCATCGTGGTCGCGTCGGTGCTGCACCTCACCGCGTCGGTCGACCACCGTCCCGTCGACGGGGCCGTCGCGGCGCAGTGGATGCGGGCGCTCGTCGACGTCATCGAGCACCCGCTCGGCCTGCTCGTCTAGCACCGTTCAAGCAGAAGGGATCACCACGTGAGCACCTCGACGTTCGGCATGCACGTCGTCGACTGGGAGGCCCGGGTCGACATGGACCGGTTGCGCACCGAGCGGCTGGCCCGGCTCAAGGCGCAGCTGACGACGTCGAGCGTCGGCTCGCTGCTCACGTTCGACTTCCACAACATCCGGTACATGACCGCGACCCACATCGGCACGTGGGCGATGGACAAGATGATCCGGTTCGCGCTGCTGCCGCAGGGCGGCGAGCCGGTCGTGTGGGACTTCGGGTCGGCGGCGAAGCACCACCAGCTCCACAACCCGTGGCTCGACTACCGCGACCGCGACGACGTGGCCGAGGGCGCGCGCGGGACGTCGGGAGCGCGGGCGGGGATCTCGGTGCTGCGCGGGGCGTTCCACCCCGACGCGGGCATCGCCGAGGAGGTCGCCGACAAGATCTACCGCGAGCTCGACCGGTACGGCCTGACCGGCGAGCCGATCGGCGTCGACGTCGTCGAGATGCCGGTGCTGATGGCGCTCCGGGCGCGCGGGCTCGACGTCGTCGACGGGCAGCAGGTGTTCCTCGAGGCCCGGCGGATCAAGACCGGCGACGAGATCACCCTGCTCACCACCGCGGCCTCGATGGTCGACGCGGCCTACGACGACCTGTACGCCTTCCTGCGCCCCGGCGTCCGGGAGAACGAGGCGGTCGGGCTGGTCGCCAAGAAGCTCTTCGACCTCGGGTCCGAGCACGTCGAGGGCGTCAACGCGATCAGCGGCGAGCGCTGCTCGCCGCACCCGCACGTCTTCAGCGACCGGCTGATCCGGCCCGGCGACCCGGCGTTCTTCGACATCCTGCACTCGTTCAACGGCTACCGGACCTGCTACTACCGCACGTTCGCCGTGGGCAGCGCGTCGCGCCAGCAGGTCGAGGCGTACAAGCGCTGCCGCGACTACATGGACGCCGCGATCGCGCTGGTGCGACCCGGTGCGACGACCGCCGACGTCGTCAGCGTCTGGCCGACCGCGCAGGAGTTCGGCTTCGCAGACGAGGAGGCGGCGTTCGCGCTGCAGTACGGGCACGGCGTGGGGCTCTCGATCTGGGAGAAGCCGATCTTCAGCCGCCTGGTGTCGCTCGACCACCCGGAGGTGCTGGAGGAGGGCATGGTGTTCGCGCTGGAGACCTACTGGCCGGCGGCGGACGGCTGGGGCGCGGCCCGCATCGAGGAGGAGCTCGTCGTCACGGCGGACGGCTGCCAGGTGATCACGAAGTTCCCGGCGGAGGAGCTGCTCGTCGCCGGCCAGCGCTACCACACGGTGTCCGGACCCCTTGCGCTGCAACGTGATGCGCAGTCGCACCTGAACCGCGAGGTGCCGGCCGCCGAGTCGCTCGCGGCCCGGCGCGCCGAGGAGGGCTGATGGAGTTCGGCGTCGGCTACTTCCCGACGCACGACGCGATGGGCCCCGGCCCCGTCGCCGCGCTGGTCGAGCAGCACGGCTTCGAGTCGATCTTCTTCAGCGAGCACACGCACACCCCGGCCTCGCGCCGGACGCCGTACAACGAGGGCGGTCCGCTGCCGCGCAAGTACGTGCACACCTACGACCTGGTCGTCTCGATGACCGCGGCGGCGCTGGCCACCAGCCGGCTGCGCGTGGGCAGCGGCATCTGCCTCGTCGTCGAGCACGACCCGATCGTGCTGGCGAAGGCCGTGGCGAGCATCGACCACCTCTCCGGCGGCCGGGTCGAGCTCGGCGTCGGGGCGGGCTGGAACCGCGAGGAGATGGAGCACCACGGCACCGACCCGCGCACCCGGTTCGCCCTGCTGCGCGAGCGGGTCGAGGCGATGCAGCAGATCTGGACGCAGGACGAGGCCAGCTACCACGGCGACCTCGTCGACTTCGACCGCATCTGGTCGTGGCCGAAGCCGGCCCAGCGCCCGCACCCGCCGGTGCTGGTGGGCGGGATGGGCCCCACCGTCGAGGACCGCGTGCTGGCGTACGGCGACGGCTGGTTCCCGAACCACCTGCCGGACGACAGCGTGCTCCCGCGCTGGACGGCGCTGCGCGAGCGGGCCGAGCGACCGCTCACGCTCTCGGTGCTCAGCGCGCCGGCCGACCCGCGGGTGCTCGAGCAGTACGCCGAGGCCGGCGCCACCCGGGTGCTGCGGTGGCTGCCGTCGTACCCGGGCGGCGGCCCGATCGAGCGCGCCCTCGACGAGTGGGCGCAGGCGATCGCGGACCTGCACGGCGAGTGACGCGACGAGGGCCGCACCCCGGTGGGGGTGCGGCCCTCGCGCGTGCTGGGCGGTGCTCAGTAGTGCAGGACGATCTCGGCGCGCCGGTTCAGCTGGCGGCCCGTCGAGGTGCCGTTCGGCGCGGCCGGACGGTGCTCGCCCTTCGTGACCTTCGTGGCCTTCAGGTGCAGGTCGCCGACCAGCACCGCGCAGGTGCTCGCCGCGCGGCGGGCGCCCAGACCCTTGTTGTACGTGCTGGTCGAGCGGGCGTCGGTGAACCCGGTGCAGGTGACCGAGCGGACGTCGTCCAGCAGGCGGTGCACGCGCTGCAGGTAGGCGCGGTCGCTCGCCCGCAGCGTCGCCGAGTCGGTGTCGAAGTACACCGGGCGCAGCGTCACGGTGGGGGTGACGACGCGGCTGCGGGCGCTGGTGAAGCGCTTGCCGCCCACGCCGGCCTGCCGCACGTCGGCCTCGAGGTGCAGCTTCACTCCGCCGACCCGGGCCGCCAGGCCGCGACCGAGGGCGTTGAGCCGCACCTGGACGACGACCGCGCTGCGGCCCTTCGCCGAGACGCTGCGGTGTCCGAAGCCGACCGGCACGCGACGGCCGTCGACGGTGGCGTACGCCGTCACCCAGCAGTCACGCACCTTGCCGGTCGACAGCGTGCAGGTGGCCGGCACGGTCTTGGTGCTGCGCACCAGCACCGGGGCCGTCAGGCGGGGCGTGCCCGCGACGACGGCCGGGGTGCTCGCGGTGACCCTCGGGGCGTACCGGCTGACCGAGGTCTGGCCATAGGCGTCCGCGATCCGGAAGCGCACCGCGGCGGGCGTGCCGTGGTAGCCCTTCGCCGGCGTGAAGGTGATCACGCCCGTGGCGCGGTCGAGCACGTAGGTGCCCTGCCCGGCGACGGCGACGCGGGTGGCGGCGCGGCCGCGGGCGTCGAGCAGCGTGACGGCGCCGCCCGCCGGCACGGTGACCCGCTGCTGCTGCACCGCGTCCTCCGGACCGCTGGAGGCGACCGGCCGGGCCCGCGGGGCGGCCGGCTTGGCCACGTGCGGGGTGTAGACGGCGGTCGCGACCTGGCCGTACCGGTCGGTGACGGCGTAGGTCACCGGGCTGGCCGTGCCGCTGAACCCGGCAGCCGGGGTGAAGGCGACGACGCCGGTCGCGGGGTCGAGCACGTAGGTGCCGACGTGCGCCACGGTGACCGTGGTGGCCGGGTCGCCGTGGGCGTCGACGAGGCTCACCGAGCCGCCGGCGGGGACGGTCACGCGGGTGCTCTGCGTGGCCTGGCCGGTGCCGCTGGTGCTCTTGGGCGCGGCGGCCGGGGGAGCGGGGGCGACGACGGTCGGGGTGTAGGTCGAGTCGGCCGAGAGGCCGGCGTCCGCGACGCGGTAGCCGACCGGAGCCGGGGTGCCCGAGTAGCCGGCGGCCGGGGTGAAGGTGATGACGTCGCCCGCGACGGCGTACGTGCCCTCGCCGGTGCGGGTCACGGTGGTCACCGGGACGTGCAGCACGTCGTCGAGCAGCCGCACGCTGCCGCAGCCGCCGGTCGGCACCGTGACGTGCTGGGCCGCCGGGGCGGTGCCGGTCGAGGTGAGCGGGCCGGCCGTGGGCGCGGCGGCGGCCTGCACGGTGGCCGTGTAGAGGGCCTCGCCGGTCTGGCCGAACGCGTCGGCCACGCGGAACGGCGCGACCGCCGTGCCGACGAAGCAGCTGTCCGGGGTGAAGCGCAGCGCGGCGGGGCCGCTGCCGACGACCGCGAAGGTGCCCTTGCCGGCGACCTCCAGCGTCGAGCCGGTCGTGCCGTCGGGCTGCAGGAGCACGAGCTCGTCGTCGTCCGTCGTCAGGTCGGCGGTGTCCTCGACCGCGCCGAACGCACCGGTGGTGGTGACGTCGGCCGGGGCCGGCGCGGCGGGCAGCACGACGGTCGGGGTGTAGACGGCGTCGTCGTGCTGGCCGTAGGCGTCCGTGACGCGGAACGTGACCGGGTCGGCGGTACCGGAGAAGCCGCGCACCGGGGTGAAGGTGATGACCCCGGTGGCCGGGTCGAGCACGTAGGTGCCCTGCGCGGTCGTCACGGTCGTGGCCGGGTCGCCGTCGGCGTCGACCAGGCGGACGCTGCCGCCGGCCGGCACGACGACGGTGGTGGACTGGTCACCCGACCCGGTGACCGTGGTGGTGCGGTCGGACGGCGAGGGCGGGGCCGGCGCCTGCACGACCGGCACGTAGTCGGCGTCGGTCGACTGGGCGTACGCGTCGGTGACCCGGTAGGTCACGCCGTCGGTGGTGCCGGAGTACCCGGCGGCCGGGGTGAAGGTGATGACGCCGGTCGCGGTGTCGAGCACGTAGGTGCCCTGCGCGGTCGACACCGAGGTGGCGGGCACGCCGTCGCCGTCCAGCAACCGCACGCTGCCGCCGGCCGGGGGCGTCACCGTCACCGACTGCGAGGCCGGGGCGACGTCGGTCGTGGCCAGCGGGGCGGCGGCCGGCGCGGCCGGCTTGGCCACGGTGGCGGCGTACGAGCCGGACGCCGTGGCGCCCGTGCCGGGGACGATCACGAAGTCGACGGCGTCCGCGGGGCCGCTGAAGCCGAGCACCGGGGCGAACGAGATCACGCCCGTCGTCGGGTTCGCGGTGTACGTGCCCTGGCCGGGCACGGTCACCGTGGTGACCTGCTGGCCGTTCGCGTCGACCAGCTGCAGCGTGGCGTCGCCCGGCTTGGCGACGGTGGTCTGCTGCGACGCCGTACCGGTGCCGCTGGTGCTGCGGTCCTGCGCGGTCGGCGCGAAGGTCAGCGTCGCGACGTCGTTCGCCGCGGACGGGTCGTGCTCGTTGCCGACCATCGTGACGGTGGCGGTCTGCGGCACGGTCAGCGACGGGTTGAGCGTGCCGCTGAAGTCGTAGGTGTCGCTCGCGCCGCTGGCCAGCTGGCCCGACACGCACTGCACGACACCTGCGGTGAGGGTGCAGCCGACCGGCAGCCCGGCCGAGGTCAGCGTCACGCCGCTGGGCACCGGGAAGCTGAACGTGCCGCCGGACGAGCCACCCGGGCCGGAGGTCGACACGCGGACCTGGAAGGTGACGGCGTCGCCGGGCGCGCCGGCGGCGGGCGGGGTGCTGACCGCGACGGCGAGGTCGCTGTCGACGGACGGCGTGACCGCGGCGTCGTTCGAGCTGGTCGTCGGGCCGGAGATCTGCGACACGCGCGAGGCGGTCGGGGTCGCGCCGGTCGCGTCGGCCACCTTGATCTGGGTGATCTGGCCGGTCGAGTTGTAGGAGAAGGCCAGGTTGCCGTTGCCGTAGACCCACGCGGCGCCGTACGAGCCGGTCTCGGCCTGGTTCAGCACGCCGCTGGTCGAGATGTTCGTGACCTGCCCGGCGGGGGAGATGCGGGCCAGCGCGGGCACCCCGGTGCTGGTGCTCACCCCCCAGAAGAAGCCGTTCGAGAACGCGAAGTCGGCCATGTTGACCGGCGACGACAGCGCGATCGTCTGCGTCACCGTGCGGGTCGTGACGTCGACGCCGTAGACGGTGGACGTGTTCGCCCCGGCGACGTACAGCACGTCGGCGTTCGCGCCCGCGCCGAAGGTGCCGGCGATGGGGCCGACCGGCAGGCCCGTGACGGCGCCGAGGTCGGTGACCGAGCCGTCGGACGCGATGCGCACGAGGCGCGCGCCGTTCATGCCGTACAGGTACTGGTCGGCCACCCGGTAGCCCACCGCGTTGACCGACGTCGCGGCCGTGCCGAGCGTCGAGATCGTGACGCCGCCCGCACCGGCGTTCGCCAGGCGAGACTGCACGGCCTGCTTCAGCGCCGTGGTCGGGTTCGTGTACTGGGTGATGTAGACCGTGGGGAAGGCCGGCGTCAGCGGGCCCGGGGCCGCCAGCGCGGTGGGCGCGTTGGCGATCATGCCGGCCAGGGTGGTGGCGGCGAGGGCGGCGGCGGCGGCCGACGAGCGGCGGCGGGTCGAGGCCGAGCGACGAGCAGTCACGCAGTGGCTCCATGCTGAGAGGGCGCCCTGGGACGGCGCAGGTGTCGGACCGGTACCTGCTGCTTCGTCACGCAGGCGCACCGCCTTGAACCCGCCCGCTGGGCCACCCGGGTGACGCGATCCCGCTCGGTGACGGTCGGTGACCGGCGTCCGGGCGCGTGGGCACGTCCCGGCACGCTCTAGCGTTCTCCGCGTGCGCTGCAGGTGGCGGCGCCCGAGGGAGGACGCGATGACGCTCGACGTGCAGCTGGTCGGCAACGCCATGCAGATGGCCGTGGTGAACCTGGCGGCGGGGCAGACGGTCTACAGCGAGGCCGGCAAGTTCCTGTTCTGCTCCGACGACGTCGTCATCGAGACGAAGCTGAGCCAGCCGGACGCGCCCGGGCAGCCCCAGGGCCAGCCGGCAGGCGCCGGCGGGTTCGGCGGGCTGCTGCGCGGCGCGATGGACGCCGGCAAGCGGATGCTCGCCGGCGAGTCGTTCGCGTTCCAGCACTTCACCACCCGCGGCGGCGACGGGCTGCTCGCGCTGGCCGGCGTGCTGCCGGGGGAGATGCGGGTGCTCGAGCTCGACGGCGCCACGACCTGGTTCGCGGAGAAGGACGCGTTCGTCGCGGCCGAGGCCGGCGTGAAGTTCGACATCGCGTTCGCCGGCGCCCGGCAGGGGTTCTCCGGCGGCGAGGGCTTCGTGCTGGAGAAGTTCACCGGGCTCGGCAGCCTGCTCATCGCCGGTGCGGGCAACTTCGTCGACATCAACCCGGCCGAGTACGGCGGGCGGCTTCGGGTCGACACCGGCTGCGTCGTCGCATGGGACCAGAACATCCGGTACGGCGTCGAGCGGGTCGGCTCGCTGAACCGCCAGGGCGTGATGAACGCCGTGTTCGGCGGCGAGGGCCTGTCGCTCGCGACGCTCGAGGGGGACGGCCGGGTCATCCTGCAGTCGATGACCATCGACGGGCTGGCCAAGGCGCTGGCCAAGAACACCGGGGCCGGCGACAAGAAGACCGGCGCTGGGATGGGCGGGCTCTTCGGTGGCAGCGCAGACTGAGCCGGACGCCGCGCAGCGGGTTCGCGGGCCGGATCGGGAACCCTCGGGCCCGCTCGCTCGCTTCGCTAGAGTCACACCCCGTCGTCCGCGCCGCGGCGACGGCCACGCCGACGGGGGCGCACGCGTCCCCGTCCCGCACAGTGGAGGAACCGTGGGAGTCAGCCTCTCCAAGGGCGGCAACGTCTCGCTCACCAAGTCGGCACCCGGCCTGACCGCCGTCCTGGTCGGCCTGGGGTGGGACATCCGCACGACCACCGGCCAGGACTTCGACCTCGACGCCAGCGCGATCGTGCTCGGCACGAGCGGCAAGGTGCTGTCCGACCAGCACTTCGTCTTCTTCAACAACCTGAAGACCCCGGACGGCGCCGTCGAGCACACCGGCGACAACACGACCGGTGAGGGCGACGGCGACGACGAGCAGATCAAGGTCGACCTGGCCAACCTCGGCGCCGACGTCGACAAGGTCGTGTTCCCCGTGTCGATCTACGACGCGACCAGCCGCTCGCAGAACTTCGGGCAGGTGCGCAACGCCTTCATCCGCGTCGTGAACCAGGCCGACAACGCCGAGATCGCCCGCTACGACCTCACCGAGGACGCCTCCACCGAGACGGCCATGGTGTTCGGCGAGCTGTACCGCAACGGCAGCGAGTGGAAGTTCCGGGCCGTCGGCCAGGGCTACTCCACCGGTCTGCAGGGCATCGCCCAGGACTTCGGCGTCAACGTCTGACGTCCGTCGCGGCGCCGGCCACGTGGTCGGCGCCGCGATCGCGCGCCCGACGTCCGGGCGCGCTCGCCGGCGGCGGACCGCCCCGGCCACCCCATCGAGAACCGAGGAACCCCACCGTGGTGCTGCGCACCTTCGGCGCATCGATCGCCGTCACCGTCGTCGCGCTCGTCGTGGCCCTGCTCTACGGCGGGCCCGAGGCGCTGGTGCTGTGCGCCATCCTCGGCGTGCTCGAGGTCTCGCTCTCGTTCGACAACGCCGTGGTGAACGCCAAGGTGCTCGAGCGCATGGGCGACTTCTGGCAGAAGATCTTCCTCACCGTCGGCATCCTGATCGCCGTGGTCGGCATGCGGCTGGTCTTCCCGCTGCTCATCGTGGGCATCACCGCCAAGCTCGGCCCGGTCGAGGCCATCCGCCTGGCGATGGAGAAGGGCGACCCCGAGCAGGCCGGCACCTACGGGTACCTGCTGAACCAGGCGCACCCCGACATCGCGGCCTTCGGCGGCATGTTCCTGCTCATGCTGTTCCTCGACTGGCTGTTCGAGGACCGCGAGAACACCTGGCTGAGCTGGCTCGAGCGCCCGCTGTCGCGCATCGGCAAGCTCGACCAGCTCTCGGTCGTCGTGGCCAGCGTGCTGCTGGTGCTGGCCGCCGAGTTCCTCGCCGAGGACAAGGCAGCCGTGCTGCTGAGCGGGGTGCTCGGCCTGGTCACCTACCTGCTGGTGA
Organism: Angustibacter aerolatus; assembly: GCF_054776675.1. Taxonomy (NCBI): domain Bacteria; kingdom Bacillati; phylum Actinomycetota; class Actinomycetes; order Kineosporiales; family Kineosporiaceae; genus Angustibacter; species Angustibacter aerolatus. The sequence continues at coordinate 4,325 of NZ_BAAHBM010000037.1, read as the reverse complement.
ACGGGCTCGGCTCGCTGTTCGAGGGCGACGACGACGAGGACCCCGCGCACGAGGGGGCCCCGCACATCCCGGGTGCCGCCGGTCGCGGGCCGTCGGGCACCGCGAAGGCCGTCGGCAAGGCGGGCTTCTTCCTGTTCCTGTACCTCGAGGTGCTCGACGCGTCGTTCTCGTTCGACGGCGTCATCGGGGCCTTCGCGATCACCTCCGACCCGATCATCATCGCGCTGGGCCTCGGCTTCATCGGTGCGATGTTCGTGCGGTCGATCACCGTCTTCCTCGTGCGCAAGGGCACGCTGAACGAGTACATCTACCTCGAGCACGGCGCCCACTGGGCGATCGGCGCGCTGGCGCTGATCCTGCTGTGGAGCATCGGTCACCACGTGCCCGAGGTCGTCACCGGGCTCGTCGGCGTGGGATTCATCGGCGCCGCCTTCGCCTCGTCGATCGCCGCACGCCGCCGGGCTGCCGCGCACGGCGAGCCCCTTCCGACCGTCGACGCCTGAGAGGCAGACCACCGTGCCGATCGACTACACGAAGCGACCCGCACCCGAGCCGGCGCCCGAGCCCACCCCCCAGCCCGCGGCCCAGCCGGCTGCGCAGCCGGCGGCGGCGAGCGGCGGCAAGGTGACGCTGACCAAGGGCGCGCCGTCGGTCTCGCTCACCAAGCACGGCAGCGGCGCGCGCGGCGTGCTGCGGGTGAACCTGAACTGGCAGGCGCGCCCCGACGGCGGTCAGCGCAAGGGGCTGTTCGGTCGTGGCGGCCCGAAGCCGATCGACCTCGACCTCGGGTGCCTGTACGAGTTCGCCGACGGCAGCAAGGGCGTGGTGCAGGCGCTCGGCAACGCCTTCGAGTCGCGGCAGACGTTCACCACCGAGCGGGTGGTCTGGCTCGACGGCGACGACCGCAGCGGCGCGAACAGCGGCGGCGAGAACCTCTACGTCGACCTGCGGCACGCCGCGCAGATCCGCCGCGTGCTCGTGTACGCCTACATCTACGACGGCACGCCCGACTGGGCGGGGGCGAACGGCGTCGTCACGCTGTTCCCGGCGAGCGGCCCGCAGGTCGAGGTGCGGCTCGACGAGGCCGGCGGCGACGCCCGCAGCTGCGCCATCGCGCTGCTCGAGGGCAACGGGTCGGACGTCGAGGTGCGCCGCGAGGTGCGCTACGTGCACGGCGCGCAGAGCGACCTCGACAAGGCGTACGGGTGGGGCATGCGCTGGGCGGCCGGTCGCAAGTAGCGCGCCCCCGGCCCCGGGGGGCCCGCGCGACCGGCCGGCGCGCGGGTCACCCGCCCAGCGTCGTCGCGATCTTGCGGCCCGGCTCGACGAGGTAGCGCGCGTTCTTGCCGTCGAGGAACTGCCCGAGCGCCGTCATGACCCAGGCGCCCGCGCCGTCGCGCGACAGCGCCGCCATCAGCACGGCCGTGCGCGGTTCGGAGCCGGACAGGTCGTAGCGCACCAGCTCGGTGCCCGCCGCCGCGTCGACCAGCCGGCAGAAGGCCCCCCGCACCTCGGTGAACGGGTGGCCGCCGAAGCTGGTGATCGCGAAGACGATCGAGTGCACCGTGGCGGGCAGCGCGGCCAGGTCGACGCGGATCTGCTCGTCGTCGCCCTCGCCCTCGCCGGTCAGGTTGTCGCCGGCGTGCACGACCGACCGGTCGAAGGCGTGCAGCTGCAGGAACCAGACCGAGCCGAGGTGCTCACCGCGGCGGTCGTAGGCCAGGGCCGACGCGTCGAGGTCGATCGAGCTGCCGGCCCGCGCAGGGTCCCAGCCCAGGCCCATGACGACCGACCGCAGCGGCGGCGCCCCGGTCTTCACCAGGCTCACCCGCTCGCCCTTGCGCAGGTCGACCCGGCCCTTGTCGAGGTTCACCGTCGGGCGCGCCGGCGTCGCCGCCCCGGCCCGGGTCGCCGCCGCGCCGGCGGCGCTGGTGGCGGTCGCCGCCGCGGGTGCGGCGGCCTGTGCCGGCGGGTCGTCGTCGACGCTCACGCCGAAGTCGCGCGCCAGGCCCGCGAGGCCGTCGTCGTAGCCCTGCCCGACCGCCCGCAGCCGCCAGTCGCCGGCGCGCCGGTAGAGCTCGCCGACCACCATCGCCGTCTCGGTCGTGGCGGCGGGTACGTCGAACCGCACCAGCTCGGCGCCGGCGTCGGCGAGCTGCAGGGACAGGCCGCGCACCCGGGCGAACGTGCCCCCGTCGACGGACGCGACGAGCACGACGCGCTCGACCTCCGGCGTCGCCCGAGCCAGGGAGGTCAGGTCGACCTCGACGACGTCCTGCACCCGCGGCCCCTGCGGCTGCTTGCCCGCGTGCCGCACCGCGCCGCCCGGGTGGCTCGGCTGGTTGTAGAAGACCATGTCGTCGTCCGAGGCGACCCGTCCGTCGCCCCGCAGCAGCAGCGCGGTGACGTCGAGGTCAGGTGACCCCGGTGCGGCGTCCCAGGCCAGGACGGCGCGCACCCGTGGTGCGCTGACGACGGCGTTGCCGCCCTTGCTGAGCTCGACCATGCGGCGATCCTGCCACCCCGTCGTCGGCCGGCTGCGTGTCGACGGGCCACCTGTGGACGCCGCGCCGCGGTCCACGGACGGTCGTCCACAGCGGCCGGGACGGGGCCGATGTCGTCCACGTGTTCACCTGACGGACCCTGCCTGCCACCTGGCCGCTCGGCTACCGTGACCGCGGCCGGGCACCGGACGACGCCGTCGCGCGTTCACCCGCCAGTCGCTCGACGCAGCACCGCGCGAGCCGAGACCACCGGGCACCGAGGCCCCACGAGACCCATCAGGGGGTGCCGCCCGTGCGCCACTTCGACCACCTCGACGCCGAGGACCTGCAGCGGCTGTTCCACCGCGAGCCCGAGCACTTCTCGGCCGACGACGACACCGAGACGCTCGCCACCGCGCTCGGCGCGACGCTCTACAGCCCGGCCACCCGCCCCGAGCTGGCGCGCGACCTCGAGCGCAGCGGCCGCCGCGGCGTCACGAGCCACGTCATCTGTCTCGAGGACGCCATCGCCGACCACGACGTGCCGGCCGGCGAGCAGAACGCCGTCTCCGCGCTGCGGGCGCTCGCGGTGAGCGACGTACCGCGGCCGCTGGTGTTCGTGCGGGTGCGCGAGGTCGAGCAGATCGGCCGCGTGGTCGACGGGCTGGGCGAGCACGCCGGCGTGCTGAGCGGCTTCGTGCTGCCCAAGTTCCTCGAGGACTCGGGCTCGGCCTACCTCGAGGCGCTGGCCGACGCGTCGAGCCGTTCGGGGGCCCGGCTGCTGGCCATGCCGGTGCTCGAGTCACCGCAGCTGGTCTACCGCGAGGCGCGCGCCGACGCGCTGCTCGGGGTGCAGCGGGTGCTCGACAAGCACCGCGAGCAGGTGCTGGCCGTGCGCATCGGGGCCACCGACCTCTGCTCGGCGTACGGCATCCGGCGCTCGCGCGAGCTCACGATCTACGAGGTGCCGCTCGTCGCCGGGGTGATCGCCGACGTGGTCAACGTGCTCGGTCGCGCCGACGGCAGCGGTTTCACGGTCACCGGCCCGGTGTGGGAGTACTTCAGCGGACCCGAGCGGCTGTTCAAGCCGCAGTTGCGCGAGTCGCCGTTCATCGCCCACGAGGAGCAGCGGCTGCGTGCCGAGCTGCTCGCCCAGGACCTCGACACGCTCATCCGCGAGATCGCGCTCGACAAGGCGAACGGGCTGTGCGGCAAGACGGTGATCCACCCGAGCCACGTGCGGGCGGTGCACGCGCTGTCGGTGGTGACGCACGAGGAGTTCAGCGACGCGAGCGACGTGCTGGGCGACGACATGGTGGCCGGCGGGGTCAAGGCGTCGGGCTACCGCAACAAGATGAACGAGTCGAAGCCGCACCGGGCCTGGGCCGAGCGCACGATGCGCCGCGCCCGCGTGTTCGGGGTGGCCCGCGAGGACGTCTCGTACGTCGACGTGCTCGGGGCCGACGCGTGGCGCTGACGACCGAGCAGGTCGCCTCCGCCGCGCCCGCAGCCACCCGGCGCGGCGCTCCGTGGTCGGGCACCTGGGTGCAGCAGCGGCTGGGGGTGCAGCTGCACGACGCGAGCGTTCCGGACGCCGTCGGGGTGGGGGACGGTGGGCCGCGCGCCGCCGGCGACGAGCCGGCGCCGCCGGGCCTGCACGACCTCGTCGGGCTGGCCCTGCGCCGCAACCCGCGCCGGGCGCACCTGCTGGTGTCGACGGTGCTGGGCAAGCACGTGCCCACCGACCCGTCGCTGGTGCTCGGCGCCGGGCTGCTGCTCGGCGAGCGGGTGGCCGACCTGCTCGCGGGCGCCGACGGCGCCGACCTGCGCCCGCTGGCGGCG